>CAYTMD010000027.1:0-27063 GCA_964438685.1 uncultured Acidobacteriota bacterium | reverse complement strand
ACTCCCCTCCTGATTCAGGAGGGGTGTCCGTCAGCCGACGGACGGGGTGGTTACCGGAGAAGCCGAACGCTGTTCGGCCCTACCTGCCGGGACAATTTGCCATCTTGACAATGTAGCTCACACGATATAGGCTAGATGTGCGATGAAGGTTCGGCCCACCGCGACTCCGGCTTTATCCCCCCATCCTAATGCACGCCCTGAGAAAATAAGCATAAAGATGCCAAAAATGAAGGTTGATCTGGCTATATGCATGAAAAAATTGGAACGTGCGACACAATGTCTGGTTGCAGGTGCGGCTTTTTGCACGAAAATGAACCCATGGCGCGATAGTCGCCGACAATTGGGCGGACTTATTGGCGGAACACGTACAGATTACGCGATGGCGCGGGGCGAAATCGGGCCCAAATCGGTTCACCCGTTCATCGCCCGTCGATCCACGGGCTGAGGATGGAGTTGGTTTTGGATGGCCCGATGAGCCGATGGTCCGATGGCCCACTCATCGCGGCTTTCCAAGATGTATCAGAAACAAAAGGGGTTAGTCGTTTGAAGCGAAAATGTCTGGAAGCTATATCTCATTAAAACTAAAGATGGTTAGTTTGGAATAAGGGAATCGGGGAGAGAAATAAAGGCGAAGCTTTCCAAGATGTGTAAGAAACAACAAGACTTAGCGATGAATCACGAGAACCTTGCAAAAGTCGATGTTGTTGAAATTGAATTATTTAGCTGTTCTGTCAGTGCCCAGGGTCGCGGAAAAAAAAGGGGTAAAAATCGAGGCGGAATTTCTTTAAGTTATTGAAAACACATATAGAAAATATGCCCGAATTTTTCCTTTCCATGATATTCATGAAAACAAACGAGTTAAATCACTCTTTCCAAGATGTTGATGAAAAGAAAGGGAGTTACGGAAGAACGGTGCGAGCGGCTAGCGGCGAGCAGGAATGGCTGTGAGGGGCAGTGACAAGTGACGAGTGACAAGCATAAGACAAGGCCGAACGGGGGAAACGCGACAAGGCCGCGTCCGCCGATCACAAAGCGAAAATCTCAAATCGGAGATTTCAAAACACTGTATCCTCGGAGCGCAAATCGGCATTCGTAAATCGCAAATGATTCGAAACGCGTCGTGGAGGGAAGATGTCATTTCTTGGAATTGATCTGGGGACCTCATTCATCAAGGGAGCGGTGCTGAATCTGGAGGCCCGGCGACTAGAGCACGTATGGCGCGCGCCTTTCCCGCCTGCTTTGGCTAATCCGAATCCGTTGATTTGCGAGTACGAACCGAGCGCGATTCTGGCTGCGGTGCGGGCTTTGATTTCCGAGTTGGCCCCGCACGCTCCCGATTGTGAAGGCATCGTAATGTGCACGCAGATGCACGGAATGGTCCTGATGAACGGCCGCGGTGAGCCGGCGTCAAACTGCGTGACGTGGCGGGATCAACGCGCGCTGATGCCGCACCCCTCCGGCACGGGATCTTATCTTGATGTCCTCACGAGCCGGTTGGATCCTCAACAGATTCGGCAGCTTGGAAACGAACTCGATCCCGGCCGGCCCCTTTGCTATCTCTTCTGGATGAAAGAGCAGGGAATCCTCGCGCCGGGATTGACGCCGGTGTCGGTGGCGGACTTCATTCTCCGCTCGTTATGCGGTTCCGAGCCGGGAGCGGAAGTGACCAACGCCGCGGCTTACAGCGCGCTCAACCTAGAAACTTTAGGCTGGCATGAAGCGGTGATCGAACGGCTTGGGCTCAACCATCTGCGCTGGCCTTTACTGCGCAAACAAGGTCAGGTGGTGGGACACCTCAATGTGAACGGCAAACCTGTGCCATGCTATGCCCCGGTGGGAGATTACCAATGCGCGCTCGCAGGAGCGTTGTTCGGCGCGGATGAGTTGTCACTGAATATCGCCACGGGTTCGCAAGTCAGCCGCATGGTGCCGGGACTTACCCTCGGCGACTATCAAACCCGTCCCTACTTTGACGGAAAGTTCCTCATTACCTTTACCGGCCTGCCCGCGGGGCGCTCCCTGAACGTGCTGGTTGATCTGTTGTGCGAAGTGGCGAAGGCTCAGGGCGTGGAATTGCCGGATCCGTGGAAGTGGATTGCGCAGGCCGCGGCGGAGGCCCCTGACAACGGCTTGGATGTGGACCTGAATTTCTTCGGCCCCCCGCGCCTGGGCCGCGGCCACATTGCCAACATCAGGGGAAGCAATCTGACGGTTGGGCAGCTCTTCCGGGCGGCATTCAAACATATGGCTGACGGCAACTATGAACACGCGCTCCGCCTCTGGCCGGAAAGAGCCTGGAAGAATCTGCTGTTTTCGGGAGGATTGGCCTGCAAGTTGAAAGTCCTGCGCGCGGCCATTCAGAAGCGCTTTGACACGAGCTACCGCATTACACACTATGACGAAGACACGCTGTTCGGGCTGCTCATTCTGGCGTCAGTATTCAGTGGAAGGGCGCGGTCAGTGGGGGAGTTGATTCAGGAGATTCGCGGGACGCTGCCGGGGTTGGCGGATAAGCCCGTCTCTAATTGAGGTCCATACCCTGCGGCCAAGCGGCAACCCGCGACGTGCCACGGCCATCCCGATTAAATTCATCGGGACGCCCGTGGCACGACATCTCCGCGCGGTAACAACGTTCTGGCGTCGATATTCACAATACATGTAATAACTCATATAAAATCTGATCTAGCGTCAATACTGTTCACTTAATGGGTTTCAGGGCATAAGTGGAAAAGGGTTATAAGGCGACCCCCTCACCCATCCCGCCCCGGCTGGTGAAAGCGCCGGTTGCGGTCCACCCTCTCCCCCAAGGGGGCGAGGGAAGTAAATTCAAATTACCTCTCCCCTCGCCCCCTTGGGGGAGAGGGGCCGGGGGTGAGGGGGTCAAGTTGGGCCCAGTCAGCCTAAGTGAACAGTGTTGGCTCTAGCATGCATTTCTTACTGCTGATCGCTCAGGGCATTTCCATTAAGGATCACCAGCGCGTCGATTCCGACAAACGTGCCGGCGCTCTCTTTATTCTTCAATCCGGTAACTGTGAGCTCAAGGGTATGTTCACCATTTGCCAAACCATCCACTCCCCACAGGCGCTTGGAGGAAAGTGTGGCCCACAGAGTGGGTATGCGGGTCGGCGTGACCGAATCCACGCCTGGCCCCGGCCGTCCATCCTCGGGCACGAAGGTGTCAATGGTGGCAACCGTTTTCCCATCCAGAGCGATACTGGCAACGCCGCGATTGTCGCCGGTATCGCCGATGATTTCCACGCCTGTCCCACGGAACTTGAAAGTCATCTTGTCGCCGGGGATCCCGCTGATGGCGAGCGTCCCTTTGATCAGACCGGGAAGGTACCCTTGATCCCGCGTAGCCCCAATGCCCAATTCCTGCCACCCGCGGCCAGTGTAGCGGACGGTGCTGTTGGCATCATCAATAACCGTCCGCTGCGCCCGTTCCAGAGTGGTATCGATCTGGTCGTAGGTGATTTGGGGATTCCAGACGGTGTCGTCGTCATCCGCATTGGCGTTATCGTTTACCACAAAGTAGAGTTTGTCGCCCTTCACGACGGACATCTTCAGTTCCATCGTCTTCCCGGCCGTGTTGTCGCCGGCGATGGTTTCCCAGCCGGTGGCGGGCCACAACTGTTGGTCGCCCTTCAGCACTTTTGCGCGCACACCGTCGCCGTGAGTATGGTAAATGTCCTTGTGGATCGTTCCCGTGACCGTCACCTGGCCGGAGTAGGGAAGGGTGAAAATGCGGACCGCGTCGGCCGAGTCGCCGGGGTGCAACCACGACGCGCCGATCGAAGCCCTTTCAGTTCCCGCCGCGCCTTCGTAAAGGCCCATGTGACCGCGCGCGCCGTTCCACATCATCCTTGCGGGCCTGGACACCCAATGGCAGCGAGTATTTCCCGAGCAGGTCATGACATCCGTCCACTCTTCGTACGACCACCCGTTCGCTTCCTGGTAGCTGTAATCTTTGCCGGAAAGGTACCCGCCCCACGCGGTGAAGGTTACGGGCTCTCCCCCCACCTTCACAGCCTCCACTCGCCGCGAACCATTGCCATCTCCATCGACGGCTTGCACCTGGTAGCTTGCCGAGAGATTCGAGGGCCCGTTGCTGTGGTCAAAGTAGTAGGTGCCCTTGGCCACCTTATCGATCATCTCGCCGTCGCGGTAAATCTGGTAGTACGAGAGCCAGTTGTTGTCCGTCGAAGGTTCCCACCGCAGTTCGATACCTGTCACGGTGAAATTCGTCCCCACTCGTTTGCGAACGTTTGCAGGGTCGGAAGGCGGAGTGTGATCGTTCCCGCTGCCGGGGACGTTGGGCAGCCCCAGGTACACAAGTTCGCCCGGCGCGGGATTCAACAGGCTGATGCCAGTCTTCATCAGGTCGGCGCCGGTTCTCATGCCCACTCGCTTCGACATCTCGAACCGGACATCGTATTTTTCGTCCGCCTGCAATCCCTTGGGGTAAATGGTGACGTTCCCCTTGAGGAAATGCTTCAGGACGATCACGCCGCGTTTGCCATCCTGGCTGAGCCGCTGGAAGTAGAAGATGGGGTCATCGCCTTCCACGCGCGGGTGGTAGACCAGGGTCCAGCGCCCTCCCACACCTTGCGAGACCAGGTAATGATAGATTTCAAAATTGCGGCGCATGTTCTCCAGGCCGTCATTGAGCCACAATCCAGGCTCGGGATCAGTCACGCCGTGGTCGCCAAACCACGCTGCGGCCATGGTCAGGCTCGACCGAGCGTCCTCCCAGGTGAAGTTAGAGTCCCGCGTCCAGTCATCAATCTTGTCGGGAGGAAACAGGTAGGAAGAATAGTAATTTGCAATGAAAAGGGAACCGCTATCCGTAAGCTGGCTTACGTCGCTAACCCGCAAACTTTCGTAACCCATCAGGTTCCCGCCGCCGGAGCAGAGATCGATGGAAGATCCCGGGTACAGGCGTCGAAACTCTTGTTGGAGATTGGTGAAATTGTGGTACTGCTCCAGCATGGGAGTCTGATTTCCATTCACGGGCTCCACCGCGGATCCATCCTGGCGCCATTGGAAGTCTCCCCAACTGGTCTCCTTTTCTTTAAGCTGATTCCGCAGGTAATCGATCACTTCTTTCTTGGATGTGTCCAAGGTTGTGGTGGGAGCAGAGGGATCATTGAGCCAGTCGGGATGTTCCTGATAAACGTGCGATTCCTTTTGCACCGTACAGTAGATGGGCAACCAGACGGTCAAGTTCATTCCATGTTTGTGCAGATAGCGGGTGGCCTGCGCGAAGTCCGGCCCATCGTTGTCGCCAATCAGGTCGTGCCAGCCGGCGTCCTGCCACAGGATGTCACCGCCAAGGTAGCGGATGATATCCACGCTGCGGAAAAGCTCCGCGAGCCGGTAATCCCAGTTTTCCTGAGTGCCTCCACCGTAGATAGGTTTGCCTCCGGGCCGCCGGCGCAATTCAATGGCAAAGCGGATCTTGGCGAAATAGCTGTTACTGGTGAGGTCCCAAAGATATCGGTATTGCCACGCCTTGAGCTGGTTTCCCATGGCGTCGAGGTCGCCAGTAAAAAGTCCGGTGAAGGCTTTGGGCGTTTCAATCGACTCGCCGGGGGCAAGGTCCTTTTGATAGCCGGCAATGTGCAAGCCGAAATATCCCGGCGCGCCAAACTGGTTTCCCACTTCCGCTGCCCACCGGCCATAGTAATCAAAGCCAACATAAAACCCGGAGCCCGGTGCCGGTTCCCTGATGCAAAACCAGGGCATGTAGACTCCCGATCCCCACGGCAGGCCCGATCCATAATTGAGGCCTCCAATGGTGGTGCGCTCCGGCTTGTCGGTGGAATCGAAAGTGTGCGCATAGGCTTTGGAAAAGGGAACTTCCTTCAGGATCTGGCTGCCAGTGTAGTATCCCCCGCCGGTCATGTAATTGAGGACTCGCGGGTTTGTCTCCTCCGCCCCGACGCGAAAGGACAGGAAGTAAGGGTCATCCACTTTGATCGCACGCGAACCCGCGTTTTCATAATGAGTCCATTGCCGGATGATGCTGGAGCCGGGATAAATCACATAACTCTTTTCCACCCGCAGCAGTGTATTCTCGAGGCTAACGGCCAGCAGGATTTCTCCCTGCGCCAGAACCTTGGCATCGCCGCTTTTCCACCGCCATCCTCCCTTGCTCCCCGTGTAGACGTCGCCATTCACGGTAATGCGGAACTCCTCCGAAGGACTTCCGCCCGTTACGTACTCGCGGCCACTCACCTTATTACGGAGACTGGTAAGGGAATATGCCCCATCCGCGAATCGGAGTTTCTCCTCGACCAGCGACGTGCCGATCGCCCACGTTTTCGTAGACTCGTCATACCGCGCGTAGGCATCACGCGAAGTGGCGTCGCCCGCCCAAAGGTTCCCGAGTCCGAGCATCGGCCCCAACAGGAAAAAATAGAGAATGGAACGAAGCTGTACTGCCCAACGAAATCCGCCGATCATGATCTTCTCCTGGCTGCGGAGTGGAAATTCTTGATGCTGAGCAAAGGGGTGCGCATTGACCCTGGCACTTTTCGCGGACCAGATGATAATACGAGTTGTGGTATTTGGGGTAGCGAGGGTTTGGGATAGAGAGCCTGGGGTAGGGGTAGGGCTTGCCCTACCCTCGTCGATAGCGGGCAATCACCTTGAGGGGACGGCAAGCCGCCCCCCTACACGGCGTATAGCAGGAGTTTGACAGACCTGGCCAGGTGCTTCACAATCTCTGCGATTACGAGGCCTAAGGCTTTGCAAATGGAAGGTTGGTCCTTTTAGTTAACTTGATTGAAAGCGAGTATTGCGATCACCACGATTTCACTCAAATCCGTTTTAGAGACTTCTGATGCCGGCCTCTTCCGCGTTGCGACTCATGCACCGGGCCCGGCGGGAGTGCTACCACTAACTTCCGAGATGCTGCTCACTCAACCATCGGGCAATCTTTTTGGCTTAAGCCAGAGCGCCGGAATGGGGTGGAATCCCGCACGATTGCTTGATCCCGAATTTCTCATTCTCAGCACAGATGGCGGCCTGCGTGCCGACAACGGGGAGGCCATCGCTCTTGGCTTTCACACGGGGCACTGGGAAGTTGGATTGCTGGTAGCGGAAGCCGCGCGGGAGTTGAAAGAGATGCGAGCCATTCCCTTCGCCGGCGCCTGCACCGACCCGTGTGATGGCCGCACCCAGGGCACCACGGGGATGCTGGACTCGCTTCCGTTTCGCAACGATGCCGCCATCGTATTGCGCCGGCTAATCCGGTCTCTGCCCACCGGCAAAGGTGTGATCGGCATTGCCACCTGCGATAAGGGCCTTCCCGCGATGATGATGGCGCTGGCATCCTGCGGAACAACTCCCACCATTCTCGTCCCCGGCGGCGTCACGCTTCTGCCGGAATCGGGAGAGGATACGGCCAAGGTCCAAACCCTCGGCGCGCGCTTTGCTCAGGACCAGATCAGCCTGGAATACGCCCAGGAGGTTGGCTGCCGCACGTGCGCCACTCCCGGGGGCGGATGCCAGTTTCTCGGAACCGCCGCAACCGCGCAAGTCGTTGCGGAAGCGTTGGGACTCGCGCTGCCCCACACCGCGCTTGCACCTTCCGGCCAGCCGATTTGGCTCGATGCCGCGCGCCGCGCAGCCCGGGCGGTCTTGCGGTTGCATCAGTTACAGATTGGCACCTCTGATGTATTGACGCAGGCCGCAGTTCGAAACGCCATGGTTGTCCACGCGGCCTTTGGCGGTTCTACCAACCTTCTGCTGCATGTCCCGGCCATCGCCTTCGCGGCAAAATTGCAACGGCCTATAGCATCCGACTGGGCTGAGGTGAATCGCCAGGTTCCGCGCCTGGTGGATGCCCTGCCCAATGGTCCGCGCAATTTTGCCACGGTCCAGGTCTTCCTCGCCGGCGGAGTACCGGAGGTGATGTTGCATTTGCGGCGGGCCGGGCTTCTCGATACCAGCGTCAAGACCGTTTCCGGGGAAATGCTTGGAACCTCGCTGGACTGGTGGCAGGACAGCGCTCGCCGCCGCGAATTACGCCGCTGCCTACAGGAGCAGGACGGCATCGATCCGGATGACGTGATCATGGCGCCCGATCGGGCCCGTTCAAAAGGTATCGGCTCAACGGTCTGTTTCCCCGTGGGGAATCTCGCGCCGGAGGGCTCCGTTATCAAGAGTACGGCCATCGATCCCTCGCTTATCGATGAGAACGATGTCTACCGGCATGTTGGTCCCGCCAGGGTATTCACCACCGAAGCCGCGGCGATTCAGGCGATCAAGAGTGGAGAAGTGGCGCAGGGCGACGTGATCGTGCTGATCTGTGGAGGTCCGGCGGGCGCGGGCATGCAGGAGATCTATCAGATTACCTCGGCGCTCAAACAACTCCCGCATTGCAAGCATGTCGCGGTTCTTACCGACGCGCGTTTTAGCGGAGTCTCCACCGGAGCGTGCATCGGCCACATCTCCCCGGAGGCGCTTGCCGGCGGGGCGATCGGAAAAGTCCAGGAGGGCGACCAGATCGAGATTGTGATTGACCGCAGGCGCCTTGCCGGCTCCGTTAATCTTGTTGGCGACGACCACGAACGGTTCGGTGCCGAGGAAGGTTCACGCCGCCTGACGCAGCGGGAACCGCGCCCGGACCTGCATCCGCATCCGTCGCTTCCCGAGGACACGCGGTTATGGGCGGCTTTGGTTCACGCCAGCGGAGGTGTTTGGGGGGGCTGCGTCTACGATACGGACAAGATCGTAGCATTGCTTGGGAAAGCTGCTGAGGCACGCAAAATAGAGTGACAGATTCAGCGTAGCGCCGGCATCCTGCCCGCACCGGAAAATGCAGCCGGGACGGTGGCGCCACACAGATTAAGCCACGGTATTTTGCGTACCTCAGAGGGCTAAATGACCGCGGCTAGGAATAATGCGGATGCGTTTAGGTTAACGCTTGTGAGGGAGATCCCCCGGCCTTGCCAGGGATGCAGCCAGAGCTTGAAATCTTCTGGAGCTAGGGTTCGTCGGCCGGGCAGAAGACCCCTCACCCGACCTCGTCCCTCGGCCACCCTCTCCCCTCGGCGAGGGAAAAGATCATGGCGCGCATGAGGTTGAGGGCGGTGCGATTTCTTCTTGTTTGGCACAAGGCTCCATACCGATGGAGCAACGGAACTGGTGGAGATGGGCGACATCATGCACCTGCCGGGCCAGCCATCCTTTTGGCTGAACTTGAAACCAAACCGGCGGAACTGCTGAGACACGCGAACATCAGCGCAACGATGAATATCTACACTCAGGCAGTCCCAAGCTCGACGCGCCAAGCAGCTACCAAAGCGGGAAAGGCTTTACTCTAATGTGGTGTTTTGCGGTGTTATTCAAATCGTGGAATCGCGCTAACTCACTGAAAAAGCTGGCGGGGACGACGGGGCTCGAACCCGCGACCTCATGCGTGACAGGCATGCGTTCTAACCAGCTGAACTACGTCCCCGTTTGAAAAGTAGCAAGTGGTTAGTGGCGAGTGGCGAGCGGCGAGCGGCGAGCAAATTCCAGCGCGGGCACTCATCACTATCCACTGACCACTCGTCACTGTCTTTTTGGTGGGCGGTACCCGGCTCGAACGGGTGACCTTCTGCTTGTAAGGCAGACGCTCTAACCAACTGAGCTAACCGCCCGGTTTCCCTTCGAGCGGGCGCAAACTATTTCGGCCTTCCGGCACACGCACCTTGACAGTTCCAATCCATGGAATATACACTAGCTATCTTAGATCGTCAAGGAAGACACAGACCCAACTATGCAGTTCCCGCGAGAGTACGTGGCCTACATGGCCAAACAAGTTCTGAAACGCCTTTCCAAGGCAGGGCTCATCCAGTTTGACCAGCCCGAATACGTGACGGAAGTTATGTATGAGGTTATGGTGGATGAGTTTAGTGTCGAGGACCGTATTAATGATGATGTCCGGAAGATCCTCGAACAGCATGGCGACCAGATGAAGGAATTGGGCGCCACCTTTGAAGAGGCCTTTAAAGTCATCAAACGGCAGCTCGTACGCGAACGTAAAATAATCCTTTGATCGGGTGGTCTCTTTAGCTGATGAAATTAAGCCACGAAAAAATCATCCAGGTATCGCATCGAATCATGGGGGCGATTGAAGCCTTGGACGAAGTGGAAATCTTCGAAGAGCCCAACACCATACGTCAGGAGACGGTCAAAATTCTGACGGAACTGATGCACGAAGAAGAGAAAATGGACGAAGTGGTCAAAGCCCGCATCGCTTCGCAGAAGCGCACGATTCCCGAAGGCACCGGCGAGTGGGAAATCCTCTACCGCAAATACTACAATGACGAGCTTCGCAAGCTGGGCGTGGTTTTCAATGCCCCCAGCCATCCCTAAATTCTAAATCCCAGCATCACAATACTGGTTTCTTCCTGCGCGGGCACCCCTGCGCACCAGTTCCTCACGATCAATGCATCAAAAGGAAAAGGCGCCCGGACTTCCGGACGCCTTATGCCTTGGTTCTAAATGGAATTCCGCCTAATCCCGCCGTTTCAGCACCGGTGGCTGATCGTCGCCTCCGGAATCAGTCTTCTGCTGACCGGATTGCGTGGTGGTTTCAGTGGGAGTTTCACGTTTACGCAGAGTGGGGCCCGCATCACCCTTTTGCCGCTTGTGCTGGGTGATGAGGGTTTGCATGCGTGATTTGATGTCATCAAACTCCGAGGTTGATACCAGGTACTCGGGGCGCTTGGGCAAAATCTTCTGGATCTCTTCTTCGGAGGCGATGATGCGATCGCCCGTAGGTGGATGGTCGGCGAAAACTTTGGCCATGCTGCCGGGGCTGCGCCGTTCTTCATCCATAACCTTGCCGAAGAAGCCGACGAAGGCGTTGGGATCGTATCCCGCCTTGTACATGTACTGCAGACCCAGGAAGTCGGCCTCCTGTTCATCCTTGCGGCTGAACTTAAGGAAGGCCAGGGGCACGCCGTTCATGTACGCTTCCAGGACGCCATAATAGACCGCCGCGGACATGGGGATGATCATCATGGGGATCATGGCAAATTGGAGAAGAGTGGCCTTGGTCATGGTGCTGGCCCAGTGTCGAGCCGCCGCGTGACCGATCTCGTGCGCAATAACGCCCGCCACCTGGTCTTCCTCATCTGCCGCCATCAGCGTGCCGGTGTTGAGGTACATGAACCCGCCCGGCAGGGTGAAGGCGTTGATCGCAGGGTCGTCAATGACCTTGATGGTCAGGGGAATATTGAGGTCGGAGTTGCGCGCCAGGTTTTGCGCCACCCGGTTCACATACTCATTGATGACCGGGTCCTTGAGAATCTTGGCTTCCTTGTCAATCTGATCGGCATACTGCTTGCCAATCGCGATTTCCTTTTCCTGGGAGATGATGCTGCGATGTGCCACCTTGCGGTTGCCGATATCGTCGACATCATCCTTCTTGTCCTCAGCGCGACCGGGCAGTGAGGTCAAGCACAGGATTGTTACCAGTAACAGCGCTAATAAACGCGGCTTCCTCATGGCATGGCTCCTTACCGACAATTATACCATTGCGGCCGGGCTCAACCGATGTTTCCTTTTCTTCCCTCGGCGATTGCGGATCTGGCAGCGATCTTCTGACTCTACCTTGGATTGAAATAGACCTACGGCCATCGATCGGTGCCCGCCCAAAACCACCCCTGTGTTGGATTATGCAGAGGGCATTGGGGTTGTATTCGTTAAATCGACAATGAGTTAAATTGAGTTTACATACGGTCGGCCCCTCTGTGCCGCATGCCCACTTGGGAGGCAATCAGCAAGATAACGTGAATTAATCTCCCCCTGGCCCTGCTGTTGAGACTTTATAAGTTTTCTGGTTTCAATATAATGGAAGCGCTTCAAGGCACGGATCAGTATGGAAACCAGGGCTTCATGCCATGCGTCCTCCGCAGCTCCGGCTAACGAGTAATTCCGTAATGGGAACTTGAAACCTTAGTAAAGACGGCGCGTAAACCAGCAGTGCGTTCTTGACTCTGATTCCTCGGACAGATAAATTAGCTAAATCGGCCTTCAACCGAGGCTCGGATTAAGTTTCCGATGGCGGGACGCCGTCTCCCCAACTAAGGAGTATTAACCTGTGGCCGTTTCCTCGATTCTGTTGGGCCAAGTCTGGCGATTGCAAGCGACGGGCGACAATTGGTTGGTGACTAAAGTGTATTCAGAGGTCTTCGCCAGCTATGCGGTCCTCAGGAAAGTGGGCGGAGGGGAGAACGATGTCCGCCGGGTAAAAGTGGACAAGACCAACGAAGGTGAAGGGCTCCCCGGATTTATCTTCACTCAGGACGCGGACGCTTTCTAGTGGCCCATGCCTTGGTAAGGGTTCACCGTGCGGCGCGTGGAAACGAGCGTTAACTTTTCAATTTCCAGTACAATCAACCCTATGGTTACTGCCACTCTTGAGTACCTTGCAACATTCATCATCGCTGTAATTTCACAGACAGGCTATCTCGGCATCGTTTTGCTGATGGCTATTGAGTCCGCCTGTATCCCGTTGCCCTCGGAAGTCATCATGCCTTTTTCCGGCTATCTGGTATTAACAGGCCGGTTCAGGCTGCTTTGGGTTGCACTGGCCGGGGCATTAGGGTGCAATTTGGGATCCCTGGTTGCCTACCAGATCGGATCTTTGGGTGGCCGGCCCCTGGTGGAAAAATACGGGCGCTGGCTGCTGGTAACTCACCACGATCTCGAGCTGGCTGACCGCTTCTTTGCTCGCTATGGCGATTGGGCGGTATTCATCGCCCGCCTGCTGCCCGTTGTCCGCACCTTTATTGCTTTCCCTGCCGGCGTTTCACGCATGAACCAGGCCCGGTTCCACCTCTATACTTTTCTGGGTTCTTTGCCGTGGTGCCTGGCGCTCGCTTTCGCAGGAATGAAGCTTGGCGAGCGCTGGATGACCCTCCGCGAATACTTCCACCGTTTCGACGCCGTTCTGGGCGTTGTCATCGTTCTCTTTGCGGTCTGGTTCATTCACAACCGCTGGAAGAACCGCCTGCGGGCAGCGTAAGCCTGGCTCTGCCTCCACCTGATAATTTGGTAATGTGATCGTCTGATCCCCATTCCTGCTCAGGGGTCTTCGTACGCCCATTGGAGCGGGGTGTCTTCAAGGGTACAATCTGATATGAAATGGACAGAGACAAATTTGAAGCTTTGGTGGAGAAGGCGCTGGACGACCTGCCTGCAACGTATCGCGAACGGCTGACCAACGTGGCCATCATCGTTGAAGACTTGCCACCGGCGAAAATGAAGACCCAGGGATTATTGCTGGGCCTCTTTCACGGCATACCGCGCACGGAGAAGAGCGTCTTCTATTCCGGCCTGCCTGACCATATTTTTCTTTATCAGCGAAACATAGAAGCCATTTCCAAGAGCGACGCGGACGTGCGCCGCCAAATCCGCGATACCTTGCTGCACGAAGTGGGGCATTACTTCGGCCTCAATGAAGACGAGTTGCGCGGAATCTGAAACCGCTTGCGCCTCAAATACCCTTCGACTCTACCGGTGCAACTCAAATGGATTTCACCGGGATCTTGACGATGTCGTCGATCGCAGCCATCTCCCGCATGATGAAGGGCTCACCGTAACGCACGCCGATCATATGGCCGAAATGGCGGGCTTCCGAGCTCATGCGGGCGTTGATGTCGGAGCGGGAAGGGAAGAGGTTTTGCAATTCCTTGGGTGGGGAGAACTGCGAAGAAAAGCAAAAAATAGCTTTGAGCTTCTTTTCAAACTGCGCCGTGATATCCACGATGAACGTCGGGTGGACAGTGGGCACGTACTGTGAAGCGTAGATGATCTTAAACGGGCGGTGGGGCTTTCCCGCCAGTGGCAGCTTGGCGAGCCCCGCCAGAAAGCAGGCTTCGTAACCAAGATGCCCGGTGGTGTAATGGTCGGGATGACGGCCTTTCCAATAGGGCAGAATCACGGTGTGGGGCTTGAATTCCCGAATCTTTTGCGCGACCTTCAGTTTGTTCTCGCGATTGTTTTCCACTCCGGCATCGGGAATGTTCAGGTTTTCGCGGTGGACCACGCCTAATACCTGGGCAGCCCGCCGCGCTTCCTTCTCCCGCAACGCCGCGCTGCCGCGAGTTCCGCTTTCGCCCGCCGTGAGGTCGAGAATCCCCACGCGATAGCCCGCTTCCGTCATCTTGATGACCGTGCCCCCGCAGGTGATTTCAATGTCGTCCGGGTGAGCCGCAATAGTCAGGATATCAACTTCCATGTTTGAGTATCTCCCTCTCTTCCGGCTGTGAACCGAGCCGCCGCAGGAATGCCTTTTCATCCAGATGATACTTGAACGCCTTCTTCCCGTTGATAAATACCACCGGAATCTCCTGTTGAAACTTTGCGAACGCGGCAGCGTCTTCCAAAATGTTAACCTCGCGAAGTTCAAACGGATGCCGGGCGCGCAGTTCGCCAAGCTGCGCTTTGACCGTGTCGCACAGGCAGCACCCGGGCTTGGTGAAGAGCACTACTTCAATCATCTGGTATCACAGAATTTTACGAGCAAGGCGTGAGGAGCGTCAAGTTGACAAGCCGCAACTTTTACGCTCCCCTTGACAATGGCGCTGAGCGTGTTATCAATCAGATACCATGAGCACAAAACCTCTCGAAGGCCAGGTGGCGTTGGTAACGGGCGGCGGCAAGCGCATTGGGCGGGCCATCGCCCTGACCCTCGGCCGTGCCGGCGCCGATGTAATTGTGAACTACAACCAGTCGCGCGAAGGCGCCCAGACCGCCGCGCGAGAAATCGAGTCGCTGGGAGCGCACTCGATTGCTTTGCGTGCTGACGTGTCACGCGCCGCGCAGGTGGCGGCGATGTTCCGGGCTATCGAAAAACGCTTTGCCCGGCTGGACCTTCTCGTCAACAATGCCGGCGTCTTCTTTCCCAGGAAATGGGATGAGCTGGAGGAAAAGGATTTCGACCGCGTCCTTGGCGCCAATCTGAAAGGTCCTTTCTTCTGTGCCCAGGCTGCGGCGCGAATGATGATGCGGCAGGGGCAGGGGAACATCATCAACATCTCCTCGCTCGGCGGGTTGCAGGCCTGGCCAAGCTACATGCACTATTGCGCGTCGAAGGCTGCGCTTATTTCCCTTACGCGCTCGCTGGCGAAGGCACTGGCCCCAACCATCCGCGTCAACAGCGTCGCGCCGGGAACCATTCTCTTTCCCGATGAAGCGCACAACGCGGCAACCCGCAAATTGATTGGCACCATTCCGCTGCGTAAAGCTGGCGACGCGGACGACATTGCGCAAATGCTCCTCTTCCTTGCCACCCATAGCAAGTTCATTACCGGCCAGACGTTCTCCGTGGATGGCGGGAAGTCGATTCCGTAGAAAGCAGCTCTCAGCCATCAGCGGTCAGCTCTCAGCCCAGCTTCTCCCAGCTAGCGAAGCATTCGAGTACTTCCCATATTGGGGGCAGTCTCGGATGGCGACCCACGACGGGCACAGGCGCCAGGTTGATCACCATTTGCAGCCAGCCCGCGTAGTGGGCGAAAGATCGTCACTACTGTCCAAATTAGCAGACGAGCCGTGTGGCGGACACGGTTATCCTTGTGCACGATCCTGAATACGACAACAAACTAACGATTCATTTCCCCTCTCCCCCAAGGGGGCGAGGGCAGTGAATTCCCTCGATCTCCGCTGGAAACAGGTCGGCTTGACCGCCAGCGTGAGAAAACCCCCAGCTTCCCCGCATAGCGAGCGCTTGTGCTGCACCTCATTCCAACCTGACCCGATCTGTTTTGGACAGGAGTGACAAACTTTCGCCCGCCGTGCGGGCTGGCACATTTCCGAAATCGACATTGGTTCGAGCGCATATGCTCGTGTTTCTTTGAGATGGGTTGGGTTGCAGCCGCTGGCCCCCCGGCGCTAATTTCTCCCCGCAATCTCCTCCAAAATCTTCCGCAGGCGGGCGATGGAAACGGCGGCTTGCCCGTAGCGCAACGTGTTATAGAGTTTCGTAAACTCGATAACGCCGGGTCCCCATGGGGTACTGATAAACGAAATGGCAAACTCGCGGGGCGTTTGCGACGGCTTCTTGCGAAAGCCTTTTTTCTGGAGCGTACTCAGCAGGCGTTGATAGGTTAGGGTAGCCTGGCGCGGTTCCAGCGCCGAATCGCGCCGGGCAAATCTCCATGCCAGGCGGAAGCGCAGTTCCTTTAGCGTTCCCGATTTGTCGGTCAGGATCAAGCCCGCCAGGATGCCGAGCATGATCACCAGGACGAGTAACTTGTGGACCATCAGCCAGCCTTCGATACGGAAGGCGGCGCGGATTCCCAGGCGTTTGAGCCGATCCGAGCGTTGCCGAAAGACCTGCTGGAAGTTGCGGGAATCCTGTTCGATCTCCCGGGCCAACAGCACCTGGTGGCTAAAATCGTAGTTGATGACCCACTCATTCCAGAACAGCGCTGCAGTATCCACGTAATCGTCCCATTCACCGGGTAAAACCGGGTGGGGATCGGCGGGCGTAGGGTCAAAAGGAATCCACCCGTAGCCGGTAAAGTAGACCTCCACCCAGCTATGAGCGTCGCGGGCTCGCACCACAAAGTCCTTGCCAATGCGATTGTAAGCCCCTGTCTGAAAACCATTCACCAGCCGCGAGGGCACCTTCAGCGTACGCAGCATCACCGCCATGGCAGCGGCAAAATACTCGCAATAGCCGGACTTGGAGCGGAGCAGGAAGCTACCCACGGGGTCCGCCGGCTCGATGGCGGGTGGATCGAGGGTGTATTGGAAATTATTGCGCAGGTATGATTGAATCGCGGTGGCGCGATCATAGTTGTTCCTGGCGGAAGCGGTGATGGTGCTTGCCAGTTCTCCTACCCGTGGGTCGAGAGTGTTGGGCAGGCGAAGATAGACCAGCCGTATCTCCTCCGGAAAATTCAGGGAAGAGTCCTGGAGTTCCTTCGCCGGAGGCAGGCCGGTGTCGGAAACCACCTCGTAGGCAAATGGGACGCTGAGATTCTGGGGGTTGTGCAGTGAGCCGGTTTGATCCAGGCTCAGCAAGCGTATGCCGGTGAGTTCCCGGGGTTCCGCGGCGGCGAAGAGCACATCGGTGGAAAGCGCGGCGCGCAAAACGCGGTAATGCAGCGGGTGATGCGGGCGATGTTCCCATCCATCGGGTGGGGGAACCACGAATCGTTGATACGATTCCGCCTCAACGGCAATCCTGTCCGTGTTGTCGTTGAACCATCTCTTGCCGTTAAAACTGTTCAAGCTAACGCCGCGCCATTTGACGCCCACATACGACCGCAGATTCCCCTCCGGCATCACGCGCATGACAACCATGGGCGAGCGCAGAATCTTACGGATATCGCCCAGATTGACGGTCTCAGAAAATCCCGTGAGGTTCTGAGCCTGCATTGAAAGGTTGGTCAGGTATCCGGTCCGGTAGCGGGGAATGACGAAAAACAGGGCCCCAGCCAGAAGAAAGATTCCTGCCGCCAAACCTGCCGCCGCCTTCATCAATGCACTTTCGACCGCCCGGCGATTCTGCTCGGGCATTCGAAATGGACCCTCGGGAGCTCGCTGCGCCGTTTCCACTCCACGCTTGATTTCATAGCTGATGAAGGTGGAGATGGCGAAGAGCACGTAAAGCGTAAAGAAGGCCAGGAACGTGGTGCCCACGGTTAGCACGGCGCTGGCAAGCATCATCAGGAATGAGAGCGTGGCAAGGTAGCCGTAGTCGCGGTAGGTGCGCGCCGAAAAGATCTTCATGACCACGGTGAAAAGTACCAGGTGGACCGTGGCCGCCAACATGCGGTCAAGGGGACTGGGCCCGCCGGCAAAAATCAGGAAATCCAGGCCGTAGAAGAAGATGTAGAAGATGGAAATGCGCGTGACCGTTTTGGGGCCAAGGGAGTAATCCGTTCCCCGAATGTAACTCCACAATTTGATGCCCAGCGCGCCGCTCATGACCACAATCGAAACCACGTCCAGCTTGCCTGTCGTGGCAACGGTAAGGAATCCCGTGGTGAGCATCAGCAGCAGCGAAATCTCAAAGTAACGCTGCACGCTGATGTGCGACTGGCGCTGTTGCGTGTCGGTAGCCGCGACTTGTGCTTTCTTCCCCATGGGCGCTTGTGACCCGCTTGATCGCCCTATTGTATTGCAGAAAAGCCCGGCACGCGAGGGACCCTGGGTGTCAGGTGCAGGGGATCAGGTGTCAGAGCTTGATTTGGGAACTATGTTCCGAACACCCCACATCGGGTTGGTCCTCACGGGCTGCGTTGTCTTCCACCTCGGGAGAGGGTAGTATGCTTGTGCGTGTGTCGCTTGTGCGTGGGCTGAGGAAAACCCGGCCGCACCCTCATATAAGGTCTGCCCCAGGAATGGTACTTTCCCCCGATTCTCCAATGGCCCTATCTCCAGATTTCCCACAGGAACCCAATGAAATACTCCTTTCTCATTTTGTTTATTTCCTTAGCCGTGATTGCGCACCCCGCAATTCCCTCGCCAGCGGAGAAGCCCCTGTCGAAAGAGCAGGTCATGACATTGGTGAAGGCCGGCATGGATAATGCGCAACTGGCGAAGTCGGTGCGCGAATATGGCATCGACTTTGATCCGACGGATGACTATATGGAGGCTCTGCGCAAGGCGGGTGCCCGGGAGGAGCTGATCGGGGCTCTGCATGCGGTGAGGCCGCAGCCGTTGAACAAGGAACAGGTGCTGCAATTGGTGGCAGGCGGCGTTCCCGTCCAGCGTGCGGCGGCGCTGGTGAATCAGCGCGGCATCAATTTCCTTGCTGATGACTCGTACCTTCAGATGCTGCGCCTGGCGGGAGCGGACAACACGCTGCTGGGCGCGGTGCGTGAGGCGAGCGCTGCGGCCACCGCGAAGTTGGCCGTCGTGACGTCGCCGGAAGCAGGGGTTTACCTGGATGGTGAATTCCAGGGTCGGACCGACGCGCGGGGGGAACTCGAGATCAAATCCCGGCTCGGCACCCACGCACTAAAGATTTCTCTGAAAGGGAAGAAAAACTTTGAGCAGAGCGTCACAATTCCCGGCGGCCAGGCCACCCAAATCAGCGCCCAACTCATGGATGCGCCGGGGAGCATAAGATTGCAAACCCTTGCCGGCGCCAGCACTTTCCTGGACGGTGTGAACCGGGGAAGCACGGACGGGAGGGGGGGACTTGTTCTGACTGATGTTCCGGCTGGCCCGCACGAGTTGCGGGTGTCAGCGCCGCTCAAAAGCGACTTTCGGCAGAGCGTGACGGTGCTGGTGGGGGAAGAAAACCGATTGGAGGCCAGGCTGGATGCCGCTCCTCCGTCACGTGGCGAGGTGCGGGAGAATCCCAAAGATGGACTCAAGTACATATGGATACCGCCTGGAACTTTTGTAATGGGTTGCTCGCCGGGAGACAGGACGTGCTATCCGGACGAAAAGCCAGCGCACCAAGTTACCATTACCAGAGGTTTTTGGGCCGGACAGACAGAAGTCACCGTGGGTGCGTACAAACGTTTCGTTGCCGCAACGGGAAAGCAAATGCCACAGGCCGCGAAGTTTAACATCGACTGGGCGAATAACAACATGCCGGCTGTGAATATGACTTGGGATGAGGCGCGTGCGTACTGCACGTGGGCAGGAGGACGGCTGCCTACGGAGGCAGAGTGGGAGTATGCAGCGCGTGGCGGCGGCGCGGAGTCCGTTTTCGGCAATCTTGACGAGGTCGCCTGGTACAACAAGAACAGCGGACATCAACCGCATGAGGTAGCTCAAAAGCGCGCGAATGGTCTGGGGTTGTTCGACGTGCTAGGAAACGTGGATGAATGGGTGAGCGACTGGTACGAGGGGGGATACTACAAGATCAGCCCGTCGCAAGACCCGTCCGGACCCGCGATTGGTAAGTACCATGGCCTGCGCGGAGGGTCCTGGAGTGCTGCCCCCGTTGGCACTCGCCTAACGTTCCGCTTTGTGGCCAGTCGAAACCACAAGGGCGACGACGATGGGTTGCGGTGTGTTTGCGATGTGGTTAATCCTTAGTGTTTTGCCGAGAGGGCTTAGGAGGGCTGGCGCACAGCGGAGCTCCACGAGGCGCTGTTGACAACCGGTCAGGCGCGGCCTAGACTTCAAATATGGAAGTACCTCTTGATCTCGATGTGCAATCCAAGCTCGCGCGCCTTGCTGCGGAGCGTGGACGTGACGCTGAAGCGCTGGCACGAGAAGCGATTGAGCGTTTTGTTGACTACGACGAGTGGTTCCTCAAAGAGGTTGAAAAAGGCCTGGCGCAAATCAACCGGGGCGAAATTCTGACCCATGAGGAAGTAGGAGCACGCCTGGAAAAGTTGCTGACCGAAAAGCAGTCCCGCGCATGAAAATGGAGCTTCGCTGGGCAGAGGAAGCTGCCGCCGACCTCGAACGCATCGCCAATTATCTATTTCAGAACGCCCCGGAGCGGGCAGCCGAACTGGTGCGCGAGATTTACAACGCCCCCGCCGAGTTGCTGACGTTCCCATACCGTGGGCGAGCCGGCAGGAAAGAGGGGACGCGCGAACTCGTACTTTTACCGCTTTCCTGGATTGTGGTTTACCAAATTACTGGTGAAGTGATCCACGTTGTCCGCATTCTGCACAGCGCGCAGAAGTGGCCCTAAACAAGCGCCGTACCGACCTCAGTCGGTGAGAACAGAGTTATGACACTGCTGGCTTTCCGGGAAACGGGACTGCCTTCAGATAAGGTTTCTCACCGCAGGTTCAAATAGATCCGAAATCCTTACCTGTGCCCCCCTTCTCGCCTGGGGGAGGTTGCCTATTCTCAGGCAATCTTCTGCACAATCTTGCGGGCCAACTGGGAAATGGCTGCTTGCGGTAATGCCTCCAGCTCGAACCAGTGCAGCGAGGCGTGGCGAAGGAGGCGGGCAGTTTCGACGGCGTAAACCCGCGCTTTGATGGCTCGATAGGTGATGCCGTGACGAACTTCCGCCACGGGTTCACCGACAGTAAAAGGCGCTCGGGTAAGTCTGCGCAGCTTTTCATGCAAAGATTCCAGCGCTTCTCCCGGTGAACTGCCAAAGGCTGACGGAAAATTCCAAAGGTCATCCATCAATCCATCTGCAAGTCCGCGCACCATGGCCACACGCGACCCGCGGCGGAGAAGAGCGGCAGCGAGGTAATGGGATTCCGCTGTGCGGCGTGGGCGGGGAAGGGGAAAGTCCTCCGGATTGCCGGAGCGATAGCCGGCACACCATTTCGACAGTGGACAGGCAGAGCATCGCGGCCCGCGCGGCAGGCAGATGGTCTGGCCCAACTCCATCATCGCTTCGTTGAAATTTCCCGGTTCCTGGCGAGAAAGCAGCCCGCCAAGTTCCGCTTCCACGGTGTTGCGGAACTCCGGCTGGTGCAGGTTCCCGCGCAGACAGTTCAATCGCGCCACCACGCGGGCCACATTTCCGTCGAGCACCGCGTAGGGTTGGTTGAAGGCGATGCTCAGTATAGCTTTGGCGGTGTAATCACCGACGCCGGGCAGGGAGCGGAGTCCGGCATAATCTTCAGGAAACTTCGCGGCAGACAGTTGCACCACAGCCTGGGCCGCCTGGTGAAGGTGGCGGGCACGGCGGTAATAGCCCAGGCCCGACCAGAGTTCCAGCACGCGTTCCAGCGGAGCTTGCGCCAGGTGCGAGACGGTAGGGAAGGCCTCCAGAAAGCGCCGATAGTAGGGAGTCACCGTAGCAATCTGGGTCTGTTGCAGCATGATTTCCGACACCCAGACGGCGTAGGGGTCACCCGTGCCTCGCCAGGGATGGACGCGCGCGTTGGCGCCGAACCATGCCAGCAGGGCACGTTGAATCGAGGCGTAGGCCCGGCGCGACCTACCGGCCACTGCGACCGGAGGCTTTCGCCCCCGGCCGCTGAGTTTTGTCGGAGATGTTTTGGTCACGCCGATTACTCGACCGAGAAATCAGCGCTGCGCACGGTGGAGACGTTGCCCATTGCGTCGCGTCCCTTGATTTCAACCCGGTAGTTGCCCACCTGGAGCTGCGCAAGCGGCAAACCGAAGCCTACCGGTACCAAGGGGTTGCCGGGTTCGGAGTACTCGTTGATCAGAATGGTGTTGGAAGAGTAGACCTGCTGGTTGGTCTTCCGGTCAATGATATTGAAAAGCACTCCCACCCGCGGGGCGTCTTTTTCCTTCAGGACGGGATCATAAACCTCAAGATAGACGACGGGCTTCGAGTCCTTGGCAAAACGGCAGCTTGTGGAGGGAACCAATTCCATATCCTTGAAGACCATGGGCGTGCGTTCCTCCAGCAGCGTCGCATCCATCTTTGCCGCAAGCTGCGAAACAGGAAGGAATCTGTCACCCAAAGCCGGCCCGCCGAGGCTAAGTTCGCTGCCGGTAAAGGGCTCTATCACCACAGGAATCACATACTTTCCGAACTTCTCTCCGCCGGCGCTCAGAACCACCTTCAGCGTGTAAGTTCCCGGAGCGATGTTGAAGGAATTCTGGTAAGGGAAGGAATTCTTGGCGAAATCTTTGATCTCTTTCTTCTGGTAATCCAACTTCACCGTGTCGCTAAAGCGCGCGGCCACCGAGCCGTTCTCGCGATAGGCGATTCCCAGCACATTGATGTCCGAATGGAATGCCCCCTTTTGTTTCTCGAAGTCGATGGAGGAACCGGGCACGGACAGCGCCAGGTTCACGCGGGCAACGCCGGGTTCAACATAAAAGTAAGGCGCGCTGAGAGTCACGGGAATATCGCCGGCCTGGGCGCTTTCGGCGCGCGCTTCCAGCACCTTACCTTCGGGCTTACCTTTCAGCAGGTCAGGGCTCTTGATGTCATAGTACCCGTTACGGTAGCGCACAGTTACCCCGGAGCGGTCCACCTTCACCTTGATTTTGTGAAAGCTGCCGTCGTGTGCCTGGCTGGGCGGCGTGTATCCAAGATTGTAATACTCGTTCATTTCCTTGGAGACCTTCTCGAGGCCTTGGAGAAAATCATTAGTATTGAAGATTTCAAACCCGCCAGTACCTTTGGCGAGGGCGAAAAGAACCTGCTGATTGGTGGAAACACTATCGGGAATGTTGGGGATGATTTGCCGGTTGGCGCAGTTGTTATTCCCAAGCCCCCCCATGCCACCCATGCCGGTGGTGTTCATGCAGTTCGCATTGGGGTTCATGGTGTTATTCATCCGATTAGGGTTGGTGTTTCCGGTCGAATTACCGCCACGATTCCCATTCGGGTTGCTTCCGGTGCCCGGGCTGCTTCCCGACCCAGAGCCGGTTGAGGGCGTTGAACCACCCCGTGTGCCTCCACCGCTGCCCCCGGCCGCGCCTCCTCCCGCTCCTCCGGCCGAACCACCCCCGCCACCTCCGCCTATACCTCCACGTTGCGGATCAGGCTCCGGCGGCGCCGCCAATGCCGCAAACAGACCGGGCAGGTGGGCGAAGGGCGATTCAGGTGTCAGCAGTTCCGCACCGGGAGGTATTCCACCGCGCGTGCCTGGGGCGTTGGGATTGGAAATATCCATGCCTGGGTTTGCGGAAGTCGCCAAACCCCGAACGTCCACGGGATATACGGCGATATTCGACTTGTTCAAAGCGTCGATGGTGGCGGTCAGCTCCGATTGCCGTTCGGCGTTCAGCGCAAATCCCGCAGAAAACATGATCATGGTTTTGCGCCCGGGGATACCGCGAAGTGTTTTGGCCACTTCGCGAATGGAGAGCAGCACGCTGCGCGCCGCAAAATCCGATTGAGTTCGGCCCAGGGACGGCACTCCCATGGCGGCGAGTTGCATGTTCCCGCCTCCCGCGTTGGGGTTGACGCCGGAAAACTTAACGCCGCTTACCGCGCGCTTCAGAAGTTCTGAGTCGGCCGTAAAGTTCTGCGCAATCTTTAAACCTTCGGCGAAATCCACCACCGCCATCAAGCGATTCGGCGATGCGGTGCTTTCCACAAATTTTCCGGCCGCCTCACGCGCCTGGACTTGAAGGGCGGGGTCCATGGTGGAATCGTCAAAAAACAGGACCATATAGCGCTGATGTCCGGGAGCGTTGGGCTGGATGTCCGCCTCATGGGAAAACGACGATATCGTCTGCTCCTCGTCGTCCTCATAGACATGGAAGTCTGTTTTGTTCAGGTCCTTGATGTAATTTCCTTTTTTGTCGGTGGCGATCACGTCAACCAGAACCAGGTTGGTTTCCGTCTTTATCACCACCGGAGTGTTTTCCACCGCTGGCGGAGATGGATTTTGACCTCCACGCGGGGCAGCGGGTGCCGTGGCTGATTCCAGCCCCAGCCCTCCCAGGATAATGAGGAGGCCCATCATTAAAAGCCATTGGTGTCGGGACATTGGTTAATCTCCTAGTAAGGGATTTCCACAGTGCGATTCAAGCCGGAAATTTGGCCGCTTTCGGAATCGCGGACAATCGCCCGAACCAGATAGGTTCCGGGTTTGACGTCAAGTGAAGTCCGGATCGTGATGCCCGTTTGCATATATCTCTGCAGGTTAATGTCGCGTAAGCGCAATTCCAGAGCCTTTTGCTGGCCGTTAATTTCGTGGCCATCCTGGTCAAATATCACCGTCACAAAAGTCAGGTTGTCCAGGTTCCGGTCCTCTTCCTTGCGAAAGTGCAAATCATGCAGGTCAATATGCGTCAGGACGGTTATGCGCGCGTCGGATTCAGATTTCATGAAGAATTGCGTGTGCACGTCTATGGGAAGCTCGTGCGTTTCGTCCTGGGAGAAGACCGCCTGCTGGATTTCTTCCTTCTCCTGTACGGTCGGGTCGTTCGGTTTTCGGGGAGCGTAGTAGCCGCGGCGCGCTTGCACCTGGAGTCCCTTGGCGGAAACCAGCTTGACCCGAAGTTGGTGGAAACTGCCATCGAGTTTCAGGTTTTGCGGGGAGAATGCCAGAAGATAAAAGGCTTCGGGAAGGCCTGCGACCTTGCGGAACCCGGAATCCAAATCATTGTTATTGTTAAAGAAGATGCCCCCGGTATTGAGCGCCAGTTCTTGTATTCCGTCGGTTTGACGTTTTTGGCTTTCCAAGAGCATCAGGTTCTTCTGCCCTCGACTCGCCGGGTTCACTGTGTTGGCGAAGTCGCTCTTGGAGGCGTCGGTGAGTGTGGCATCGGTCCAGAGGCCGCGAGCGTCTATGGCGTTGAGGATGACACCGCCGCGCAGAGCACGGTCGGTAATCTCGCTGAGGTTGAAGCGAAGGGTGTCCGTCAGGAATCCGGAGGAGATAATGACCATGCTGCGTTGCCCCGGGAGTGAGGTCAGGCGGCGGACGATGTTCTCAATCCCCCGCAAGGCTGCCATGGCCTCCACCTCCGAGTGGGACAGCGACTCCATCGCCTCGCTGTGTGCCAGGGTCTCGGCCTGGGCTAGAGACTGCGCAAGCCCGCAATTCATAATTTCGTCGGCGGCCTCGGCGAGGGCCATGAGGTCATTCTGTTCAGCGATCAGATATGCCTCGTAGGGCGGGATGGCGCCGCAGGATGTGTCTTTGCCGACGATGGGACGTTCCCGCAGGGCGAAAAGCGCTTCATGCACGTCCGCATGGTTGGCCGTGAAGTCTACCTGTTTCTGCCCGGAAGAGGTGTACAGCGCCACGCGATCCCCAGGCTGAATAGAGCCTTTTAGGAAACGATCCGCCGCGTCGCGGGCGCGCACCAGGTTCTCAAAGGGGGTGTTCACATCGTCGAAATACATCGCCACAAAGCGTCGCGCCGTGGTGGCAGGCACGGCCGTTTCATCCATATCCTCAGCTTCGGCAGCGGTCTTGGGGGGAGATTTCGGCGCTGGGGGCGGGATGGGTTTCAAGACGGGTTTCTGAATGGAGAAATTCAGAATGCTCTGCGCTTTGCCCTTGTCAAAAAGTTGGAAGTCTTCTTTGCGGAGGTTATCAATCGTCGCGCCCTTGCCGTCGCGTACCACCACGCGCACCATCACCAGGTTCCGTTCCGCTTGCAACTTAAAGGTGGGCTGAACGTCTTTTGATGAAATCTCCTGCGGGCCGGGCGTCTGTGCTCTGAAGGCATGAGGCGCAAACAGTATCAACACCGACAAGGAGAATACCGCTGAGCACAACCGCCCCGCTAGTCGCTGTCGATCAACCATCGTGCGCGCAGGCAACATTTATTCCTTCCTGGGTTCTATGACCGCAGGGGAGCGGTCGCCCACAACAAGCCAGGAGTCATTGTCCCCGGGTCTATTCCGAACATGTTGTGCGTTTATCTTCTGGCGCGGCGCACGCAAAGTCAAGCGCAAGCGGACGGCCCTCAATCGACAGAAAAATCGGCTGTCCTAACGGATGAGACGTCCCCATCAGAATCGCGGGCCCAGACTTCCAAACCGTAATTCCCCGCCGGCAGTTTTTCGATGGGCAACTTGAAGATTACAGGAACCAGCGGATTACCCGGATGCGCGAATTCGTTGATGGGAAGCGTGTTGGAGGTATAGACCTTCTGGTTGTTTTTCCAATTTACAATGTCGAACAGGACTCCCATCTGCGGATTGCTGCTCTCCAAAAGTGGGTCATACACTTCCACGTAGACCACGGGCTGCGCGCCCTGCTGGAAATGATTGCTGCTGGAGGGCACTACCTGCATGCCACCCGCCACCATGGGGGCTTTTCCCTGGCTGAGCCCCTGGTCGATGTCGGCGGCGTTCAGCGGGGAGGCGACGACCCTGTCGCCGAAAGCCGGGCCGCTCAAAGTGAACTGCTTTCCGGTGAATGGGTCCACGATGATCGGCTTTACGTATTTACCGAACTCTGAACCTCCCGCGCTCACCACCAGCTTGAACGTGTAGTCTCCCGCCGCAATTCTGAGGGAATTCTGGTAATTGAAGGGCGACTTTGCCGCCGTCTCTTTTTCATCCTTGTCGTAATCCAGATGAACCTTGTCGCTGAAGCGGGCGGCCACCGAACCGTCGTCGCGGTAGGCGATTCCCACCACGTTGATCTGCGATTGGAAGTTATCCTTTTGCTTTTCGAACTCAATGGCGGAGCCGGGAATGGACCATGCCAGGTTCACGCGCGCGACGCCTGGCCTGACGTAAAAGTAAGGCGTGCGCAAGTTCACCGGAATCTG
>CAYTMD010000026.1:0-27168 GCA_964438685.1 uncultured Acidobacteriota bacterium | reverse complement strand
GACTGGAACTATACGATTGCTCCGATGTAAATCTATTCTTGCGTCAGCCCTAAGGGGTTGGCGATCATCGCGAACCGGCAGTATAGCTGATGCAAGGGACGTTCGGCGGGAAGACTCTTGTTGCTTCCGTGGGCGCAGCCAATATCCGCCATAATAATACCTCGGCGAGCTGATGGGGTTGTGAACAGAATGGCTAGGGCCGAGCGCATTTCCCCTTGTTTCCCCAGGGGCTTTATGGTAGGAATAGCCTGCCTGCGATAGTCAATAGCTTCCTAATTGTGAGCGGAATCCGCGGTTGGAGCGTGCGTGCCTGAATTGGTTGGCGGGCAAGGGCGCAAAGCTTTCACCGGTTCCGCGAAAGGAGAAAAGGGCATGGCATTCTGTGCAAAATGTGGTGCGCAAATGGTCGAGGGGACGACGTTTTGCGGCTCGTGCGGCGCGGCGGTGGGAGGTGCAGCCCCGGCTGCGGCACCTTCGGCAGCGAGTACCGGAATGACCTCGAATGTGGCGGGTTGTCTCGCTTACATTCTGGGATTTATCACGGGGATCATCTTCCTGGTGCTGGAGCCTTACAAGAATGACAAATTCGTTCGGTTCCACGCCTTTCAGTCGATTTTTTACAGCGTTGTCGTGATCGTGTTCCATATCGTATGGTCCATTCTCACAGGGATCCTGGGAATCCTGACGTTAGGTTTCCTGGGGCTGGTCATGGTGATGCTCAGTCTGTTCATCAGCCTGATTTTCCTGGCATATGCGATTTTCATGATGTACAAGGCGTATCAGAACGAACTTTATAAAGCTCCGATCATCGGCGATTTGGCAGCGAAGCAAGCGGGGATGTGAGTCTCCTCGCGACGAAGGGACGGTTTCATATATCAAAGGGGCGGCGCGCTTGGGCCGCCCCATGCTTTGGGCGTAAGCTTACCGTGTACTCTCCGGGGCAATCCCTTTGTCGCAATTCCTCTTGACAATTACATGCAGCAAGCGCACCTTAAGTGGTTTCGCTCGCGTTGGTAAGACCGGGCGTAGGCAGAGCGGATACCAAAACTTATGGCGGTTCTAGTTTGTTTTCACGATCGGTGTTTTGACGGGGCCTGTTCAGCGGCCGTGTTTACGCGCTTTTATCGGCAGTGCGTTGATGCCAATGCGGAGTTTCGCTATCGCGGAATGATGCATCGCGCCGGACAGTTGTTTGATGCCGGGCTGTTTGACGCGGAAGAGAACGTCATCGTCGACTTCAAATATTCCAGTTCCGACCGGCTGACGTGGTGGTTCGATCATCATCAGAGCGCATTTCTTACGGAGGCGGATGCCGAGCATTTCCGTCACGACCATAGCGGCAAGAAATTCTATGGGCCGGATTATCGCTCCTGCACCAAGTTCATCGCCGACACGGCCAGCAAGCACTTTGGTTTCCAGGCTCCCGATCTGGCGGACTTGATCCACTGGGCGGACCTGATTGATGGTGCGCAGTATCCGGACATTCGCACCGCCGTGGAAATGCGCGAGCCTGCGACGCAATTGACCCTGGTTATCGAAGGAACATGCGAACCGGACTTCTGCGTGCGGCTGATTCCCGAACTTCTCTCCCGGCCCCTGAAGGAGATTGTCGCCCTACCGCACATCCAGAAGGCGTTTGAAACACTTTACGCCCAACATTTGAAGTCCATCGAATTGCTTCGCGAACGCGCCAAATTGCAGGACGGAGTGATCTTCTTCGACGTGGCCGACCAACCCGTTGAGGGTTTCAACAAATTCATTCCCTACTATCTCTTTCCCAACGCGGTCTATTGCGTGGGATTGAGCTCCTCAAAGGAGCGAATCAAGATCGGTGTGGGCAGCAATCCTTGGAGCAGCGCACCCAAGTCCGCCAACCTGGCGAGTATCTGCGAGCGTTTTGGGGGCGGCGGCCACCCCAAGGTTGCAGCAATCTCCCTACCGCCACTTGATTTAGAGGGCGCGCGCCGTGTAGCCGCCCAGATCGTCCAAGAACTCCGCGTAGCGTCAGGACAGGGGAATCGGGGTTAGGGATTAGGAATCCGGCTGGCATGGTGGGTTCCCGGGTTTAAACGTCGGAAGCCGCAAGAGGGTGAACGGGAGTCCTGAAAGCGAATCCCTGATAGTCTGGCTTGATACCAGACGGCGGCTGTGGTAAGAAAGAACAGTCATTTCATTCCACCAGATCCAGCCTCCTGGCCAAAGAGGCTGTTCGTGGCTGTCTAATTACGGGGAAAGGCGCCGGGCGAAGTGAAGTCTCTTTGGGGTTGAGTTGGTACTGCTTTATAAGTCTCAAACTTACCCACAATGAGCGGCTTCACTTAAGGTCACGGTTTTGCGTGACTGCAACCGGGGAGAGGGTGAGGGCTGTGGCCGAGACAACGGGTAGTGAGGCGAAGGCCATACATGTGACCTTGTTCGGATTGTCTGATATGGGTCGCGTCCGCAAGAATAATGAGGATAACTTCGTCATCTGCAATCTTACGACGGGAGAAGTCGGAAGCTCTCCCTCGCTTGCCGGGCATGATCTGGGTCCACTGGGCTCATTGTTCATGGTTGCCGATGGAATGGGTGGGGAAGCAAGTGGAGAGGTGGCCAGCCAACTTGCTGCCGTAACGGTTCCCAAGCGCTTGTATGACAACCTGAAAACGCTGGGGACGGTCAGTGAGCCCAACTTCGTCATACTTTTGCGTGAGGCCATTGAGTACGCCAACCAGATCATTTTTCAAAAGGCGTTGGCCAACGCCGCCTATCACGGCATGGGCACCACCACCACGGCGTCAGCCCTTTTCGGCCAGCACCTCTTTATCGGGCAGGTGGGAGATTCCCGCTGCTATCTAATCCGGAATAAACAAATCACGCAGCTTACACGCGACCAGACGTTTTTGAATTACCTCAGAGACATTGGTGCCGAAATGCCGGCCGATCCGGAAAAGGACAGCCGCAAGAGTATTCTGACTCAGGCGGTAGGAAGCAGTGAGACGCTGGACGTCAAGGTCACTTACATCCGGGCATGTCAGGGCGACAGAATCCTGCTGTGCAGTGACGGCCTGTATAACATGGTGCCCGAGGCTGATCTGCTGGAGATCGCCGGCCGGGAGAGTGGACTTGCCGACAATTGCAAAGCCCTGATTGAGAAGGCCAACGCCAACGGTGGTACCGACAACGTCACCGTAATCCTTGTGGATTTTTCGGGGCAAGGACTCCCGCCATTGGATGCAGGGGCTGCCGTCGAGTGCAAAGAATTCAACGAAGAAGATTTTAAACCGCAAAACTAGAAAGTCATCAGTCGTCAGTTGTCGGTTGACCTTTTTGACCTGCCCGTCAGCAGGTCGGCTACTGGGAACTGAGAACTGAAAACTGAGGACTGCACCATGAAATGCCCGACATGCGGTGAAGTAAATGAAGGTGGATATCGGTTCTGCCGGGTTTGTGGCCGTTCTATGGGGGTGGAAGAGGAAGCCGTTCTTACCATGCCCATGCCAAAAACACCCGGCCGCAGCGAGGAATCCGTCGCTACGGTGGCGGCCCCAGCTCCTCCTCCCGCACCTGCAGCGTTTCGCCTAGTCGCCATTTCCGGACTCCTTTCCGGCCGCACTTTTAGTATTACCCCCAAAGGCCTCACCGTCGGCCGCGACCAAACCAAATGCCAGATCGTCCTTGTGGATGACCAGATTTCCCGCCAGCACGCCTGGGTGGGCTTGAACGAAGCTGGTCAAGTGGTGCTTCGCGACCGCGATTCCTCCAACGGGTCCTTCGTTAATAAGGTGCGCCAAAAGGAAGCCGTTCTAAAACCCAATGACGAAGTTTCCTTCGGTGCAGGCGGCAAGCATCTGTTCCGTATGGAGTCGTTCGTTCAGGCGCCAGCCGCGGCACCGGTCCGAAAGGCTGCAAAGGAGGAGGATGACGGCTATATCCACACCTCCCTTGTCAACCAGGCGGATATTGCCGCCGCGCAGCAAGCGGACCGTTCCGGGGGCGGCACGGTGGCCATCAAGCTCACGGATATCATGGCTCGCCCTCACGTGGAGCTGATCGTTGACAAGTTTGCGGTAAAGAGCGAGGACATACCGGACGGCGGCTTGGTGGTCGGCCGCGAAGCGGCGCGTTGCAAGATGGTGATGGAACATGCTTCAGTGTCCGCAGTGCATGCGGAGTTTTCCCTTCAAGAGGGAAGGGTCGTACTGACCGACCAATCCGCTAACGGGACTTTCGTCAACGGAATCCGCATCAAATCCGCCGAATTGCATGACGGTGATTACATTACCTTCGGCCGCTATACCGGCAAATCTCTGATCTTCCGCTCTGGCCTGGAGCCGGAGCTGAAGATGGAGAACATCGACCTGTCGAAGGACCATTTGGTCATCGGGCGCGACCCGAGCTGCGATGTGGTTATTGCCCATCCCGTCGTATCGAAAAGACATGCCGAGATTGTCAAGCAAGACGGCAAGAGCATGATTGTTGATCTGGGCTCGATCAACGGAACCTTCGTGAATGGCATTCGGGTGAAGCGCCACGAGCTCCAGGAGCTGGACCGGGTGGTTATTGGCCCTTCGGAACTCCATTTTCATGGCGGAGCCCTTACCCATGTTCCTGACCGTCGTGTGGTGCGGCTGGATTCCGTGCACCTGAATTTCCAAGTGACGGATCGCACCACGGGCCAGCCCAAACTGCTGTTGGATGATCTCTCCCTGGTGGTCAAGCCGAAAGAACTGATCGGCCTGCTGGGACCCAGCGGTGCGGGCAAAACCACCCTGATGAACGCGCTGAATGGGTTTGTGAAACCCACCTCCGGCAAGGTGCTCTATAACGGCGTGGATTTGTACCAAAACCTCGACGCAATGAAATCCACCATTGGATATGTCCCGCAGGAAGACATCATGCACCGGCAATTATCGGTGCGCAAATGTCTCTACTACGCGGCGAAATTGCGCTTGTCCGATGATATTTCCGACGACGAAATCAACCGCCGCGTGGAAGAGATGCTGGAAACCTTGAAACTTGACCAGCAGCGCTGGGACAACCCTGTCGCCACGCTCAGCGGCGGCCAGCGCAAGCGCGTGAGCTTGGGCATTGAACTTCTTCCCAAACCCGGAGTTCTCTTCCTGGATGAGCCCACGGCAGGTTTGGACCCGCGGACAGAGACGTTGATGATGATGCTTTTCCGTCAGCTCGCCAACCAGGGCTCCACTATCGTCATCACCACCCACCTGCTCGGGTCGTTCGGTGTGCTCGATAAAGTTGTGGTCATGGTGCAGGGGCGGCTGGCCTACTTCGGTCCGGGAACAAAATTCCTTGAATATTTCAAGGCAGAGACTCCCCCCGACGTTTATGACGACCTCACGGACAACAACACCGTTCCCTATGCGCTGGAGCTGAAGAAGAGATTTCAGGGCTCCAACTTGTACCAAAACCTGGTGGTTGACCCGCAGAAAAGCATTCCGGCGGGGGAGACCATGGCGAGCGGGGCGCAGACTCAGGCGCCGACCCAGGAAAAAGGGTTCAGCCTAAGTCAGTTTATTACCTTGCTGCAACGCACTTGGGAATTGAAATTCAGTGATAAGGCGCAGACGGCTCTTCTTTTCGGCCAGGCTCCCCTGGTTGCCCTGCTGGTGGCCTTGATGGCGAGCGGACCCAACCAGGTGCAAACCATATTTATGGCGATGTTCTCGTCACTCTGGTTCGGCTGCTCGAATGCAGTTCGCGAAATCGTGGATGAGCAGACCATCTACCGGCGGGAACGGCAAACCGGCTTGAAAATTCCTTCGTACATCCTGTCAAAACTTGCCGTCTTGTCCTTCGTAGCGCTGGTGCAATGTTTCTCGGTCGTGATGATCTGTTTGGTGATCAATCATGCGCTCTACCTGAGCTTGCCGGAAGCCGGCGCTGCCATCCTCATCATGTTCCTGGTGGCGGTGAACGGCTCGCTGATTGGATTGTTGATTTCCAGCATGGTGGCCACGCCGGAAAAAGCCTTGACGCTGTTTCCCCTGATCCTGATTCCGGAACTGCTGCTCTGCGGGCTCTTCCTGCCCGTCCGCCCCATCCAGACGATTATCCCCATCACCGTGGAGCAGCTTATTGATGGAAAAATGTTTGCTCAGCCGGAAGCAAAGGCCAAGGTCGGACGAATGAAGGAAACGCTGGAAGCCGAAGACGCCGCCAAGATGAAGGCCGAAGGGGGGCGTTTCGGGCATATGGTGGTGGGCGCCACAACGCCCTCGCCGCAAACCATGCAGTACTTCCACCGCTACACACCGGCTCCCGTGGACGGCATGGGTGCGCCCATCCGGTGGATTTCCACACTGGCGATTTCGCGTTGGGGTCTGGAAGCGCTTTCCGACCTCTGCGTGCACGGCCCCCACTCCACGCAGGATTATGCCTATAAGATCATCAATACCATTACCGTCTCTTTGCATCCGGACGATTTGTCAAAGCTTGAGGACGGATTGGAGCAACCGCCAGCCGATCTGAACGCTCCGAAGTTCCCAACGTTCCCCCTCCCTTCGGAGTTCTGGAAAGACAAAGGGCCGTATCTCGCTATCATGACGGGGTACGCTCTCCTGATGGTGGTGCTGATCCTGGTCGTCATGAAACGCAAAGATGTGAAGTAGTAAATCAGTCCGGAGGCCGGAGCCCGGCGTCAGAAGCAAAGAGCCTATCTTGATCATGCGCAGTTTTGGACTCCGGACCCCGGACTTCGGACTGATTTTAAGGAGTCATTATGGACAATGGTCTTTCCACCGTTCGCAACCTGCTATACGTCATTGTGGGGCTTACGCTGCTATCGATCTTTGCGAATGTCTACGTGGGGACAGAACTGGCTCGGAACAGCAACGAGTTGGACGGGTTGCGCGAGGTTCTGGCGAAACAGACGATGAGCACCGCGCTGGAGCAATCGCAGCAATTACAGAATAAGATGGAGCAGCTTAATCAGGACGCGGCCGGTATTGATGCGAAGTTAAAGAGGGCACAGGACGATTTTGTGGCCAGGATGAACGTCGAACTCCCCCGCATTATGGACAACTATATCAGGACACGCGCGCCCCAAGTAGAAAGACAGGCGATGAAGCAGATTCCGCATTAGATTTGGAAGGACGAGCGTTCAAGGCGGGACGAACTGGAACTTCCAAGCCGCGCCCCCCTCTTGGAGGTGCGCGAATCAGGGCCGAACGGTTGGCGGCGCGCCAAAACCGACATGGCAGCCGCGCGCGCCCGGCTGAGGGCCAAAGCCGCCGGCCCCTCCATGTTTTGGTTGCGACGGCAGGCCACGCCGCGCATCCTGCCGTAAGATCCGCAATTCCGCAGGCGAAAACTGCTGGCGGACAGAGATTCCCCTTATCCCACGTTCTTCAATTCCACGTGGAAAAGCTGTTCCCCCATAAAGAATTCGTCGCCGTCCGTGAGGGCAACTTCGGCGCGCACGCGGCGGTAGACACCGTTGCGGCTGCGCAGATCCTGCAAAAGGAAGCGCCCCGGTTGGGCAACGATGCGGGCGTGCGATCCTGACATGTAGGGGTCATCCTTGAAGACCAGGTCGCCCGTGGTCCGCCCCAGGGTTATTTCCGGCTTATCGAGTTTGAACTCCGCGACGACCTCACCATTCAATTTGATGTGCTCAAGCTTGGCGGTTAGGGGCCCCCTTTGAAGTTTAGGGACGCTCCACACCACCGTGCCCTCCGAGGGCTCTTTGGGGTAAGCTTCGTCAAGGCTTTGGGTAACAAATCGGAAGAGTTCCCGCCCCAAGAGAAATACGTCGCCGGGAGTAAGTTCCAAATCCTGCCTTTGGCGGATAAAGGACCCGTTTTGGCTGTTCAGGTCCTTGAGCATCAGCTTGCCCTCGCGTAGGGTAACAGAGGCGTGCCGTAGCGACAGCAGCGTATCCTGGGGATAGCTCAGGTCGCAATTTTCGCGGCCAATGAGGGTTTCTTTCGAGATGGGCACCGTCCTGCCGAGCGTGCCATCCGGTTTCTTTTCGCAAATTCTGGCGTCAATGCCGGGTGATGCGCGCAGGCCCGAAAAGACAACCGTTCCCTCGATTGCCGATTCCGGGAGGTTCATTGCCGCGGGCATTGTCGGCATGGGCGCTGGCCGGGGCGGTGGAGGAGGCGGTGGCGCCATCTGGCGCGGCGGAGGCTGTGGCAAAGGCCTGGCCATAGGAGGCGGTGGTAACGGAGCCATGGGGCGCGGTGGTGGTGGCGGTGCCATCGGACGCGGCAGAGGGGGTCCTGCCGGCCGGGCCATAGGAGGCGGTGGCGCCGGTATTGGGCGCGGCGGTGGCGGGGCGAGTGGCCGTTGGGGCGCTAATGGTTGTTGCAATGGTGCAGGTTGCGGCGCCATCTGCGGTGCTGTTGCCGGCAGAGGTGTGCCGCAGTATCCGCAGAACTTACTTCCCTGAGGAAATGATTTGTGGCATTTCGGGCACATTACCTGGGGAATGGCTGGTGCGACCGGGCTGCGTAAGGCCGGTGAGGGTGGCGCGGCGGCGGGTGGCGCTCCCGCGTGTTGCGGCTTCCCGCAGCGTGCGCAAGTCGGCACAGACGTTGGGTTCATGCTCCCGCAGGAAGGGCAGCGCATATAACGTACGGTTCCTTGTTCGTTTGCATCAGCGGTCATATTCTATACTCGCCTCAATTATCGGCCGACTCTATTCGCCCGTGGCTCTTATCCAAATCGGGTTAGTATAGCAGCGAAATTCATTATTGGTAGCGTTTCGTGTGCTGGCGACCAGCCGGATGTATTTCCAATCTTGCGACCCGGCCTTCAGGATTGAGTGCAGGTCGAAGGGGACCAAGCCATCGCTTGCCAGGCTCTTGGCGGAAGGCACAGGAATTTCCACGGGGGCCAACTCACCCGTGCTGGTTCCAACAATCAGCTTAATGGATTTAACAGGCCCGAATTCTTCGCTGCTCGCCCAACGGAGTTGCAAAGCGGGCAGCGATTTAAGCGGGCAGGAAATCTCTTGTCCAATGCCAACATCCTCGGGGTCGTCGAGGGACCCATTGGAGTTGCGGTCGAAACCGGCGATCAGGATGGGGCCATTACTGCCCACAGTGCGGCCCTCACGCAAGGCACGCAGGACGTTTTCACCCCTCGGTCCCATACCGGCCGGCGCGTAAACCAGGGTGGAAATGCGTCCCATGGCATTATCTTCGGCATATCCGTTGATACCGCGCGAAAGCTTGCCGAGGAAGTCGGTGACATCCATGCTGGCTTCGAAATTCAGGTCACCATGAGCATCTGACCCCGCAGCGAGGAAGGGTTGGAAAAGCGGGGCATTGATTCCATCACTCCGCGGCGCCAACCCCCGCTGGAGCAGCGGTTGCCATCCTTCCTTGATGCCCTGCTCAAGGCGCGTGTACTGGTCAAGACTGGGGTCATGTTGGAAGCAGGCGCTGGCATCCTCGTGCTGGCGGATGCAAAACGGGTCGCGCATGTCATCAGCGGTGGCCATGGTGGCGCGGTTCCACGGTTCCAGACCCACCAAACCAGGCTGGAGTTGTTTCCCGCCCGGCGCCAGGAAATCCGCGTCGATATCCCACTTCCCTCCGCGCATGACCGGGCTGATGGGATCAAACGGGTGTGCCGCATAGGCAAATCCCCCCGCTGCGGCGATTCGCGCCAGGGCATCCTTGAGAGGCATGGCCGCATAGGAAATGGAACCGTCCCCCGTCGTGATAACGGTGTTGTCAGCATTCTTGGGGTCGGGGAATCCCTTATCGGGGTCATCGGGGGACGGCGCCGCCACCATGTGGGCCGTCGTCAAATACGAATCCTTTCCGGAAGCCACAGTGACTTCTTCACCGCGGATCAACATCAACCTGCCATCGCGGAATTTCTTAACGTCTTCCAGTTCAGCCTTGTACCGGTCGGCAGAAAGATCGGTGGAGTGGTCGGTCAACAGCAACCAATCCAGTCCGGCCTGGATTGCCGCTTGCTTGGTGACATCGAGCGGATACCCGCGCTCGGCAGGGTTGTCCGTGTACCCGGAGTGGTAATGGATGTCGCCGCGGTACCAATTGGGAATTTGTGGAACGGGCGGGGCATTAAGCTTCACGCGAAGATAAAAGTCCTGGTCAGGCCAATCTGCGACCCGGATTGAAATCCAGATGTCCACGGAAGAGAACTGCCCTCCCAGGAAGTGGCCGGCGAGATAACTCTGAATTGTCTCACGGCGGACCTCAAGCGTCTTCTTAAATCGATCGGGAATTGCCAGGGGTTGACCGCCCACCCGTGGGTCGAATGAAAAGTCTTTGCTGTCGCCCAGGAGGACAGGTTCCTTAACGAATTGGTGCCGGACCCCGGAAGGTTTGAAGAAGACGTTCACGCCTTGGAATTTCAACGGATTTCGGCTGACGTAGTTGGAGACGCCCGACCCAGTGGTGTGGGCTTCCTGCTCGACACCATTGATGATTTCCACGAAGATGGGCAGATATACGTCACCTGGATTTCGCAGTGAACGCGGCGCGTCGGCGCGGAAAAACACCCCCGTCTTCGAAAATCTTGCCTTCAATTGGTCGGTCAGGCTTTCCTGCGGCTGGGCAAAAGCGGGTGGGGCAGCCATGAAAGTTGCCGCTAGCACCATGGCGCCGAGTAGGGAACGAAATTGCCGGATTCCAGGTCTCATGGGATTAGCTTTCGCGCCGCCTGAAAGGGGATGCACTGGTCCGCCGAGGTTGCCAGCGCTACAACCTTTCCGTTGGCATCGATCAGGGGTGCGCCGGATTCACCAGGGTCCGTCTTATGCAACATCTTCAGCGTGCCTCCTTGCCCGGTCACCTGCACTCCGAGAAGGCGTGGCGCGGATTGAGGTTGGCTCATGCCGAGAGGATAACTGCACAACACCAGCTTGGTTTCAGCCGGGAGACTGGCGGCGGCATCAGGAAAAGCCAGGGGTTGAAAACCCGTTCCGGTAAGCTGCAACAAAGCCAGGTCTGACAAGCCTTCCGCGTGAAGGTGCAGCGTCGCCTTCTCCCCCGAATCCGGGTCCTGATAATCCTGCTGAATCATCTCATCCGGCGGCGTCTGGAGGACCTTCAAGGTCTGCTTTTCCGTGCTCAGGGCGGTTTGAATATTAGGTTGACCGTCTGCCGTCGTCACCAGTGCGCCCGCGGGCCAGGCATAAGTCTTTACACTTTTCATATCCAGTTCCAGGTGCTGGTGTTCAATTAGAAAGTCCACTTGTGGGTCAAACTTCCATGGGGCGATTACGCGTTTGCTGGTCAGCAACTTTCCATCTCCACTTGCCAGGAAGCCGGTTCCAGCTTGCGAAAACTGTTCCGATGCGTTGGACTTCGGATCGCGAACCTTGTATTCCGTGTAGAGCAGGTAAAGAGCGGCTTTGGCTTTTCCTCCCAAGGCCTCGTCCATGTGCAGTTTCGCCACGTGTTCCTTTGCCATACTTACGGCCGCGGCGGAGGACGGATTTGCCAGCGTGTCCAGAATCGTATCCGCTGTCATGTGGAGAAGGGGATTGCCCTGGAAAAGATTGAGCGGGACTTGTTCATTCAAGGATACCGGGATCACGACCTGTTTGGCGCGCAGTGCCAACTTCTCCAGCGAGTTCAACTTGACCTCGATGAAGCTCTGGCCGGTGATGATAATCTTGTCCTTGTCCACCAGATCGCGCACCGGCTGCATGGAATCGAGATCGGAAAAAATAATGGCGCATTGGAGCGGCCCGGGAAGGTCGACCGGCTCTTTATTCGAAAGCTTGAATTCCTGGTCGAAGGTTTCGATATGGACGGGAATGCCGTTCACGCGCACGTCCTGAAAATACATGCGCTCCACCGTGGCGGCGCGATCGACGGGTTTAATACTGACGGCAATGCTAAGCAGTAAGCGGTCAAAGTTAATATCCCGGAATGAGAGACTCTTGTAGATGCCGGGATTGGGTGCCGGTTGTCCCCCCTTCGTGGGAAGTTGATATATTTTGGCGCCCCGAATTGCCTCTGGCATCTGGCCTGTAGGTTCGGTCTGTTGTGCAAGGACAGGTGCGGAAAGAGCGCACAGCACTGCTATGATGACCGTATGAAGACTAAGACGCGCTAGGTTATATTGCGGCGACAGCATTTTATGTGGACTCCCTGATTCATCCGGCGCAGGAACGGCTTGCCTGGGGAACCGCGCAGATTCCTCCCTAAGAGGTGGGGTCTTGCCAGAAAACCTCATAGAGCTCTACGGGTGTCTCCTTGCCTTTCACGCGGATGGGTTCCAGTCTTTGCGCCGGTATTCTGCCGTTCAGCAGCATGTAGGTAGATTCTGAAACCAGTATCTGTGCCCCGGCAGCGTTCGAGCACAGTCGTGACGCCAGGTTGACGGCGTCGCCGATGACGGTGTAATCCATGCGCTTGGCGGAGCCAATATTACCTGCGGTTACCGGCCCCGTATTCACCCCTACCCCCATCCGGAGCGGTTGCTGGCCGCGGCTTTCCCATTCGCGGTTCAGAGTGACCAGTGCCCGCTGCATTTCCATGGCAGTCTTGGCGGCGCGCAGAGCATCATCGGGCTTGGGAATGGGAGCTCCGTAAACGGCCATAATTCCATCGCCGAGGTATTTGTCGAGCGTTCCTCCGCTTTCAAAAATCAGGTCTGTCATCTCCGTGAAATATTCGTTCAGCAATTCCACCACGGCATGAGGTTCCATGTGTTCGGACATCCGGGTGAAACCCCGAATGTCGGAGAACAGTATGGTGACGGTTTGATTTTCCCCGCCGAGGTGAATTTCACTGGGGTTGGCGAGGATTTTCTCGACAATGTTGGAACTGAGGAAGCGCTCCAGCGCCTGGCGTTCAATGACGCGCCGCGCCAGCTCCTCGTGCGAACGCGCATTGTCAAAGCTGATGGCGGCCTCGGCGGCGATCACGGAAAAAATACCCAGCTCTTCCTGGGAAAAAGCGTAGGGCTTGCTCAGGCAATCAACGTAAAAAATCCCAAAAACACGGTCCTTGTAAATCAGCGGAGCGCACATGGCGGAGCGAATGCCGGACATCCGCAGGCTCTGGCTGGTGGAAAAGCGCTCATCGGTGCCGACGTCGTAAATTAATAGCGGCACACGGTCCGTCATGAGCTTTTCCGTCACCGTGGTGGAAAGAGCGACTCCGCGCGCCTCGGCTTTCCGGGCTTCGTCCTTGTAAAGCAGGACGGCGGGCTTAAAACCCTTCTTGTCATCACGGAGCATGACGAATCCCCGTTCGACATTGTCCATCTGAAATACCAGTTCCATCACCCGGTGCATGATTTCGTCCGGCATCAGAACGGAGGAGAGCGTCTTGCCAACCGCCAGGAGCAACTTCAGCAGGTTGTTTTCCTTCTCCAGAATCTTCACCCGCTCTTGAATGGGCACAGCCGTCACCGGCGCCGTGGGCGGGGTGAGCCGCAGCGCCGTGCCAATATCCTCCACGCCGCTGACCAGGCCTTTTACGTCGGTCACCGTCCCGCTGCCGGCCTCAATGTGCAAATCACCCGCGCGGGTCGACTCATACTTCAACTCATACATGCCAATTGCGATGCGGTCCTGCTCCTTAAGCTGGTGCTCCTGAATCTGGGTGTTGTTTACGAAAGTTCCGTTCATGCTTCCCAAATCATTGAGCAAGGTGATGTCACCCGGGAGCACGGTAATGCGCACATGGTGGCGGGAAACACTGGGATGGCGCAGCACCAGATCGTTTGAGTCTGCCCGTCCCACGCTGATCGTGGGGCTGGTAATCTCAAAGATCGAGGTCCGGGCGGTAGGATCGGTAATAACGAATCGGGCCATGAAGGACGTCTCGTCTATTCCACGCGTACGACATCAGAAAATTCCGGCTTCACGTTGGAATTCATCGTAACAATTCTGGCACGTGCATTGCCCGTGTCAATGACTTGTGTGACCTCAATGACTCCCACCCGGGTAGTGGTATCGGTCGCCTTATATACAGCCAGGCGGGATCCTGTCTGAATGCCTTGCGCTGAGCCCATGTCAATCATCACATTGGAGCCTTCGACAGAGGTTATGTAACCCTGCGAGGTCTGCCGCGGAGGCGTGGCGGGCCGCGCTACTGTGGCGGCTTCCCCAGGCGTTGCCGGTGGGGCCGCGGGCTGGCCGGCCATTTTGCTCAGCGCGCTATCGGTTTGGGCGCGCAAGTCGGCAAGGGCCGTCCGCAGCTTGGAGAAGCCCTCCTCATTGCCAATCCGCAGGGACGAAAGCATTTCATCCAGTTCCTGAAGTTGGCGCTGCTGACGAATGACCGCGGCCTGAAGTTGTCCCTGATTCTGTTTCAATTCCGCCAGTTGCCCGTTCAACGACGCCACTTGATTGCCCAAAGCCTGCATCTGGTCGAGCACGGCTTTGAACTGATCGTCGAGATATTTCTGCTCGTCCTCTTTGAATTTCGGAAAAGCATTGGGCGTCAAAAATAAAAGCAGGAAGATGCCAAGAATGATCCGGCGCGTCATGATCAAACCTCCACAGCGTTTCTGGTTGCTTCACATGGGGCGTCCCTGTTATTGGCTGGTGAGGGTAACATTAACAGGGGCTGTCTCATTTTCGGAGACAGTAATCTGCCGTTGAATTGGCCGATATCCGGATAGCGATATGACCAAAGTATGAGTCCCAACCGACAATCGAAAAGAGGTGGGAGTCTGTCCACCTACAGGCGCTCCATCCGCCAGCACTGAGGCGCCAGTCGGAATGCTCCGGACCTCTGCAATTCCTGTCTTTGCTGCCGCGGAAAGGGTTACTTTCCTGGTGATGATGTCGCTGCTCTTGAGCGTGACCGTATTCTCAAAAGGCGGCGCGCCCGGCTGTTTGATTGTGTAAGTGTGATTTCCCGGCGGCAGCGTAGCGCGGACGGGGCTCAGTCCGTAGGATTTTCCATCAATGAGCACTTCCACGCCCGCCGGCACCGTGACCACGCCAAACTCGGCGCTGGGGGACGATAGGCTGGCCACGACGCTGCCTGTTTGTCCACCCTCGATCGTTACACTCTGGCGAAAATCATCATATCCGTTCATAGAAACCACAATGTTGTGGGCGCCGGAAGGAAGGTCGGGGATGGTATGTGGTGTTACCCAGTCAGGATCGGATCGTCCATCCACGGATATCCGCGCCCCATTCACGTTGGCGCTTACCATCAATTGTCCCACCTTCGCCCCGGCGGTGTGCGGTCGAGGTTCGGGATTGGAAACCGGCCCGGCTTTCGGCGCAGCTTCCGAGGGCTTCGGTGCGGCGGCGGCCGTCGCCGGCGCGCCCGATGCCGCGGGTGGCTGCGGGTTCTGTGCCGGCGTCACGGTTGCAACTTGTGCGGGCACGGCCGATGTGACCGGCTGGCTTCGCGGACGCAAGAAGAAGTAGCTGGCTCCGGCCATGATGGCCACCAACACGAGCGCGCCCACTACCCAGGCAATCTGGGGAATTGCCTGCGGTTGTGGCGCCGGCCCCGGAGGCGGAACCACGGGGATATCGAGAGAGCTCCCGATGGGGGTCTCATCGACCGCGGTCGGGGCAGGAGGCGGGACGTAAGGCGGTTGCCCCCGTAAAACGGTTCCGGCGGCTCCTGCGGGACCCGGCGACGCGTTCATGAGCACGGTGCCCTGGCCTACCGCCGCGCCGCCAAGATTCTTGTAATTCCTGAGATCTTCCGCCAGTTCCTGGCAAGTCTGGTAGCGTTCATCGACATTTTTGGCGAGCGCTTTGTTGATGACATGGCTCAGGCCCGCATGGATCGACGCATCGAGTTCACGGGGCGGAATGGGATTTTCATTGATGATCTTATAGATCACCGTCGTAATGTTCTGGCCTCCGAAGGGCTTTTCTCCAGTCACCAATTCGTAGAGGATCACACCGAGAGAGAAGATGTCAGACCGGCCGTCGATCTGGCGGCCTTTGACCTGCTCCGGCGACATGTAATTCGGCGTGCCCAGGATTTGGCCCGCCTGGGTCATACCCATGGACATCATCTTGGCAATGCCGAAGTCGGTGACCTTCACCAGACCGTTTTGCAAAATCATGATGTTCGCAGGCTTCACATCGCGGTGCACAATCTTGTTGCGATGCGCGTTGTCGAGCGCGCTGCAGACCTGGTCATAGATGGGCAAAATGGTTTCAATCGGAAGGATGGTCTGTTCCTGCACGATTTTTTCGAGCGACTTGCCCTCCAGGTACTCCATGGCAAGGTAAAGGACTCCATTGTCTTCGCCGAAATCGTACACGGTAATGATATTGGGGTGGGCAAGAATCCCGGCCGCCATCGCTTCCCGTTGAAAGCGCGCCTTATACTCCTGAAACTCCTGCGGAGAGAGACCTTCAGGAAGCATCGTTTTGATTGCCACGGTGCGGCCGATGATGGGGTCAAACCCCTGATACACAACTCCCATTGACCCACGGCCCAATTCACCGACTATTTGATAACGCCCCGCTTTCGTCAGCGCCTCGGCCATAAGTACCCCGCTTTCAGAATCCGGCCAGTCCCCATCCGGGCCATGCGACCGGAGCCCTCACTTATTACATTTAGATCGTTATCACGTGTTGGGCTAACCTGCTTCAGAAACAAAGTCTTATCAGCAGGGCAAGGGTAACGCAAGAGTTGATGCAAGTCAACGATTCTCCCGCCTCCCGGACCCGCCAGCAGACGTGCCCCGCATGGGTTTATTTAGATACTGGTATATATAAACATAACAACTACGCACTGAGCTGCTGCCTCATGTCTTTTTCAACCCTGTTAAGGTGGTTGAAGTGGGTAGGCATGAGACGAACAACCCGTACTAATCTGCCGACTCTTGGCTATCGTTTTTCCAAACGCGAAAAGAACCACTGGTTCTGCAAGTGACGTTGGCGTAAGTTCCAGCTTGCGCCGGGACACCTTCGGGTGTTCTAATCCCCTCATTCGACAGGGCGGGCCTTGGACTGTGCCTGCCTGTCAAGAAACCAATCAAAGCATTTTGAGGCGGAATGTGCCAAACCGAGCCAAGAGCACTAATTTCATTTTCTTACCGGCATCTCGAATCTCTCCGGCGGTGCGGCCTCACCGGGAGACACGCAGGGTACTCATCCTCTCTTGTTTCATCACGATGGTGGTCATTTCAAGCGTCCTTGGGGGTGGTTCCTTATTAGCGGATACCCCGGGCACGCTCGTAATTGGCGCCAAGCTTTACGTCCGGCTGGAGACTGCCGCAAGTACCAAAACATCACACCTCAACCAGGCTGTAACTGCCCGCGTCGTACGAGAGGTCATCGGCGAGCAGGGTGTTCTGGTCCCGATTGGGGCGCAAGTGAGCGGGAAGATTGAGAAGTTGATTCCCGCATCGGACCCTACGGACCACGCGCGCATGTTGATTCGGTTCACCCAGTTGGCCATACCCCGGCATCCTCCCTACATCCTGACCGCGCACCTGACGGATGTGGAGAACGCCCGGGAAACGGTTTTGCCGGATGGTACGATCCAAGGCGTTCTTGCCAAAGATGCCGCGGTTGGACGCATGGATAACCTGTTGGATAAGCTGGGATCACCGGGCGCCGAAATGGAGAAGATGTCGGGCAAAACCATTGGCAAGGCTGACACTTCCATTGATTTTCCGGCGGGCACGGACATGGTTCTGACGCTCGATCAACCTCTCGTTGTGGAGTCCACATCGCCCCCGACAGCGTCCACGGAGATCTCATCGGCCCTGGCGCAGACTGTGGAAAAGCTCCTGGTTGAAGCACCGAACCGTGCCATGAGCAAGACGAAGAAGCCGGGAGATCCGCTCAACCTGGTCGTGGTGGGAAATGCCGAACAGATTCTCAACGCCTTTAAACAGGCCGGCTGGAGTCCGGCCGATAAATTGGGCGCGAAATCGGCGGTCGGGACAGTCCGGGCCATGGCCAATGACGCGGGCTACGGACAGGCCCCGGTTTCCCAGCTCTACCTCTTTGGCCGCGCCGAGGACCTGGCGTTCGAAAAAATGCTGAACACCTTTCTGAAGCGGCACCACCTCCGTCTGTGGCGAACCCCGTCGACCACCGCCGATGGCCGTGAAATCTGGCTGGGCGCGTCCACCCATGATATCGGCCTGGACGTCCACCTGGGAGTGGTGTCGCACGCCATCGATCCTGACCTGGATGTTGAACGCGGGAAAGTGGGAGCCGATTTGATGGCGGGCGGATTGGTGGCCGCCGAACGGCTGGTGAGCCGCCCAAATCCTCTCTCCGAGGGAAGGACCGCGACCGGAGGGACGTGGAAAACTGACGGGCAACTGCTTTTGATTGAAGTGAGGTCGTCCGGCGCTATGTAGATCATTTTGGATTTTCGATTTTGGATTTTAGATTAAGGGACGTGATTGCCCGTCATCTCCTTTCTTGGCGGCCAGCGATCAGCTATCAGGTTTCAGTAAATGCTTTGGCTAATTGCTCTTTGCTCACCGCCGAACCTAATCCAAAATCCAAAATCGAAAATCCAAAATGGATTGACGCCTCTCCGAAGGCCGATGTATGTTTTCTTGCGGGGAAATTAATCCTTCATTCGCCCCAGGTTCGTGAATTGAGCGAGAGGTGAAACATGGCTGCAATATCTGCTTCCCCAACCGCGGCTACCGCGCATGTCACGGGCAAGATCATTGACACCGTGGTGAAGGTGTCCGTGGACGCCACTCGCCCGCTGCCCCTGGTGTGCGCGCTCTATGCCGTTGAAAACCCCGAGGGCATGTGGCTGTGCGCCTATTACGGAGCCAACCGCAGCGTCTTTGATTTTCTCCCCCAGAAGGACGCGCAAGTTGATGAAGCCACCCTGGGCATCACCTTTCTCCACAAGGTTTTCATTCGCAAGGATCAGTATCAACCCCCCCAATGGGAACAATTTAAGAAAGAGCGCTTCATGGCTTACGGCGCTTAGAACGAATACCCTCCGGGATTTTCGGGCTACAAATTTCTGATTTGCACTTCCCACTTGCGCACCGGATTTCTGCTATACTCTGCGCCAGACCCGGCTCTTTACATGCTATTGAAGCGCTGCAAAGTTGTCGCCATTGGTCAGGCATTCTCATTAAACATTTCTGGCCTCATCGAGATTAGGAATCCCCTGTGGGCCAGCAAAAATGGAGGTACCGGCCTATGAGTTCTTTAAGGAGAACAAGCATATTCCTGGTGTTGGCATTGGCGATTGCCGCGAGTGCCTGGGCACAAAGAGGTGGAAAAGGCGGGATGGGCATGGGCTCGTTGCCCCAGATGCCCGGTATGAGCAATCCTGTGGTGGGATCGGGCGCCGAGTATCAGATGACCGCGAAGGGCAAAGACATGGACGTTGCCTGGGCGATCCTTGGCAAGGAAGACGTAAACGGCAGTCCCGGGCTTTGGATTGAGACACGAATGCAAAGCGCCGAGTTGGGTGGGGAGATGGTCACCAAAATATTGATGGTCAACGAAGGTCCCGAAGCCGGAATTAAGCGCATGATTATGCAGCAACCCGGACACCCCCCGATGGAAATGAGCGGCATGATGATGGGAATGATGAAGGCTGGTCAGCCCAAACCCTCCGGTTCCGCTGGCAAAGCGGACTTTGGTGAACTGGTGGGCACGGAAACCATCACCGTCCCCGCGGGCACCTTCGTGTGCCAACACTATCGCAAGCAGGGTCAGAACGGGCCCGTTGACTTCTGGGTCTCGGACCAGGTCACCCCTTACGCTATGGCGAAGATGACGGGTCAGGACGTTACCATGGTCTTGAAGAAGACCCTTACCAACGAAACCTCTCATATCAAGGGCGAACCGCAAAAAATGCAGATGCCGGAAATGCCGCACTTCTAGAGTGCCGCCCCTGCTAATTCTTTACCCGGGCGACGAAAGGCCCTTGCGGTGGCAGGGGCATAAGGCTTGTCCGGATTGCGATTTGCGAATTAAGTGCTGACCGGCCACTCCGACGCTTGCTGTGCGGAAAGGCTACCGCCTTTCCGCACAGACGCCCATGCGCCTGCGGTACGCCACTGACGATGAGGATGCGCGAAGCGCCCTGGAGTGCGGCCGCGAAGCTGCCGCCTTTCCATGGACTAGATCTGATCTCGCGAAATGCCGGTCGTAGTTGGTGCTTCCGTATTCCCCTGCGGTCGCTGCCGCAACCACATTCCAAGGCGGCAGCTGCTGGGACCGCACTCCAAGGGGCCTTTGGCCCAGTTATTTTCATGCGGGGGCAAAGCCCCTTCCATCTCCACGTTCTCCACCCAATTTGGACAGGCTGGTAGCGGCACAAGGACTTGTGTCCCTGCTTCGAAAATTGGAGAGGCACGTCCACTCATTGTAAAAAACGATAGGGGACGGCACCCCGGGCTTTACCCTCCCGGGCCGTGGCGCGCGGCGGACCTTCCCGCCCCGCGGTTGCCGCCCCTGTCACCCCCGCCGGTGGAGATGTAGCCTCTAGGCTAACTTAAACATTGACAAGATGAATAGCTATGCGATACTAGCCCTTGAGGTCCGCGCGGGGGATGGGGCCACATGGACGCAGCGCCGGCAGGGAGATGGGCTCGGGCCAAACCCCCGTTGAGCCCTCCAATTACCCATTCTTCTGGCGATGTTGCAGAAACCAAATGAGTTATGGGCGAGTCGAGGCGGCCTCTGGAAAATGTATGTTATTGAAACCAAGCATTTTAGTTCATTCCGGCGGCTAGTAGTGCACAAGAAAGGGGGAACTAAAAATGCAGGTTAGTCTCGCGATGTTATTGAAAACACATGTAGAAAAAATGTCATTTTTCTTGTCTCTTGCGATGTTGATGAAAACAAACGATATATAGATTTATCTCGCGATGTTGATGATAACAGAGATAGTTATTGAAAATGAGGGTCAAGGCGGAAAACCAAGCGGGCGCCCGGATGGAGTTTGCCCTGAGGCGGACCGGGCATCGGTGGAGGCGGGACGCGCCGGAAGTCTTCTTTCGGCTTCGCACGCCTTGTTGTGTCCCGCCGCCCTGTGGTATATTTATAAGTTGGTTGCATAAAATTGCATGGACAAGGTCTATCGACGTACGCAGATCGTAGACCTCCTGCGGAGTGAAGAAGTCGAAACGCAGGAGGACCTTCGCCGGAAGCTGGTGCGCCGGGGTATCCATGTGACCCAGGCCACGGTCTCGCGTGATATTGAGGAACTCGGCTTGGTAAAGACCCGCTCGGGTTATCGCCTCCCGGATGCGGGAGGCGGACCGATGGCGGCTCTGCAACCGACCCTGGCGGTGGTGCTCAAGGAATTCATGACGGACGCGCGCCAGGCGGGGAACCTGGTGGTCTTGAAAACCCGGCCGGGAAACGCTCACTCTGTGGCCGTGGCGCTGGACGCCAACCCCTGGCAAGAAGTGGTTGGGACTTTGGCCGGTGACGATACCATTTTTATTGCCACTTCCAGTTCGCACCAGGCGGGAATGATACGAAAGAGAATTTTGGCGCTTGTTGCGGCATGACAGTAGGTGTAGCGCGGGCCTGTTTTGCCGGTCCGCAGGTCGTCCCCGATGGGCAAGGAAGAGCCGCGGACCCATAAAACAGGTTCGTGCTACCCTTCTAATCCGGGGCGTGGCGAAGAAGTTCCCCAGGCTGACCGGAATGATTCCCATCAGAAAGGAAATCGAAATTCAATCCATGTCTAATACTCCAACTCCAATCAAACGTGTGGTACTGGCCTATTCTGGAGGTCTTGATACCTCCATCATTATTCCCTGGCTGCGCGAAAATTACGGCTGCGAAGTCATCGCCATGGTCGGGAATGTTGGCCAAGGCGACGATTACGCCGCCGTCCGCCGGAAGGCTCTGGCCAGCGGCGCGACCAAGGTTTTTGTTGAGGACCTCCGCGAGGAGTTTGTGACCGGCTATCTGTGGAAAGCCGTCAAAGCGGGTACGGTCTACGAAGGCAAGTATCTGCTGGGAACCTCCCTGGCCCGGCCGGTGATCGCCAAAGCCCAGGTGAGGGTAGCCTTGGAACAAGGGGCGGACGCCCTGGCGCACGGTTGCACGGGGAAAGGGAATGACCAGGTACGGTTTGAGCTGACTTTCAAAGCGCTCGCGCCCCACCTGCACGTCATTGCCCCCTGGCGCGAATGGTCCATCAAATCGCGCGAAGACGCGTTGCAGTATGCAGAGGCCCACTCCATCCCGGTGCCCGTCACCAAGAAGGATCTTTATAGCCGCGACCAGAATCTGTGGCACATCAGCCACGAGGGCGGGCCGCTGGAAACCAAGCTGGGCGAGCCGCCGGAGGATGCATGGAAGCTGACTACCAATCCTCAAAACGCTCCGGCCCAAGAAGGAACCGTGGTCATAGCTTTTGAAGCCGGCGTGCCGGTTGCGGTAAATGGCAAGCGCCTCGGGCCCGTCAAACTCGTAGAGACCTTGAATCAGATTGGCGGTCAATACGGCGTGGGCCGCACCGACCTGGTGGAAAACCGGCTGGTGGGAATGAAATCGCACGGCGCCTACGAGACCCCGGGTGGCACGCTGATTTACGCTGCCCACCATGAACTGGAAGCCCTGTGCCTTGACCGGGAAACCCTGCACTATAAACAGCATGTGGCGTTGCGCTATGCCGAACTGGTCTATTACGGGCAGTGGTTCACGCCGTTGCGCGAAGCGCTTGACAGCTTTGTGGAAAGCACGCAGCGGAATGTGACGGGGAAGGTGACCCTGGGTCTTTACCGCGGCCACATCCGCGTGCTCGACCGGCAGTCGCCGAATTCTCTCTATGACACCAGCATTGGCAGTTTTGTGATGGGTTCGGACTACGATCAAAAGGACGCCGAAGGATTTATCAATATCCTGGGGCTGCCCCTGCGGATTGAGGCCGCCCTGAAGAAGAAGCGCGAGGCGAAGCCGGCGGGAAGGAAGAAGGGATGAAGCTTTGGGGCGGACGGTTTAGCGGCCGGCGCGACCCACAGTTCGAAAAGTTCTCCGAGTCCTTTTCTCTCGATCAACGTTTCGTTCTGTACGATCTGAGGGTCAACCTTGCCTACGTTAAAGCCTTGACGGAGGCAAGCGTCCTGAAGCCGCGCGAAGCAGGGCAGCTTGCTGCCGGCCTGGAAGCATTGCGCCGCAAAGTACAGCGTGATGCGAACTGGGCGCAGGGACAGACGGCGGAAGACGTCCACACCTGGGTGGAGGCTCAACTCGAGAACATCTCCGGAGATGTGGCGCGCAAGCTGCGCACCGGCCGCAGCCGCAACGACCTGGTGGCGACGGAAATGCGCCTGTACGTGAAGGACGCAACGCTCGATCTTGAGCGCCGCCTCGCCGGTTTGCTGGCGGCGCTGGTCAGCCAGGCGCGGCGGCATTCGCAGGTGATCCTGCCGGGGTACACGCACCTTCAACCCGCGCAGCCCATCCTCTTCGCCCACTACCTGCTGGCGTATTTCGAAATGTTTTGCCGGGACGGCAGCCGTCTGCGCGACTGCCGTGTCCGAGCCGATGAACTTCCCATGGGAGCGGGGGCGCTGGCAGGAACGACCTTCGCGATTGATCGGGAGCGGCTGGCAAAGCAATTGGGGTTCGCGCGCGTTGCCCGCAACAGCGTGGACGTAACTTCTGACCGCGATCCCGCGGCGGAATTGCTTTTTGCCTGTGCGCTCTCCATGCTTCACTTGAGCCGCTGGGCGGAGGATTTGATCATCTATTCTTCGCCGGGATTTGGCTACGTGGAGCTGGCCGACGCCTATTCCACGGGCAGCAGTTTGATGCCGCAGAAGAAGAATCCCGATTCACTGGAGTTGATTCGCGGCAGGTCGGGCATCCTGCTAGGAAAGCTCATGTCCATGCTGGCGGTGATGAAAGGGCTGCCGCTTGCCTATGATCGCGACCTTCAGGAAGACAAGGTTGCAATGTTCTCCGGCGTGGACACCACCATGGGTGCGCTTGAAATCGCCGCACGCGTGGCCGCCACGTTGCGCATTCGTCCGGAGCGCATGAAGGCCATGACCAAGCTTGGATTTCTGACTGCCACCGACCTCGCTGACGAGTTGGTGCGGCGCGGTATTCCGTTTGCCGATGCCCATGAGCAGGTGGGGAAGCTGGTTCGCCATTGCGCGGCGGAGGGCAAGACGTTCCAGGATTTGTCGGCGGAGGAAGCCGTACAATTTGTGCCGGGCTGGGACTCGGATCTGCACGATGTGGCTATCTCCATGGAGCGCTCCGTGGCCCGCCGCGATGTGACCGGAGGCACGGCTCCCAAACAGGTGGAGCGCCAGATCGCGCGCGCCGAAAAGCTGGTGGCGGATCTGCACAAGAAGCTTGCGTGAGCCCGTTACCGCGCTATTTACACTGTGATTTCAACATACGATGGCGGCATAAAGCCGCCGCTTCACCCTTTTTCATCAGCCTGCCAAAATGTGGGGATACGCCTCGAATTTAGGAAGATAATAGCGGGAGCAAAAAGTGAGCCTTGAAACGGAAGCTCGGGGGGACCCTATGGACCTTAACACTCTGCTCAACACAGATCCATGGGATTGGCCGGATGATGCCAGCGAGCTCTTGCTGGAAACTCTGGTGGAAAAGCCCGCCAGCGAAGCCGACCGCCTGATCGCTGCCGACCTGGCTGGCAGTATAACCGCTATGAACGACGAACTGGCAAACGTCCTGGTGACAATTGTGGGCAGTGGTGACGAGTCCGATGAATTACGAGCGAAGGCGGCGCTCAGTCTTGGGCCGGTCCTCGAATTAGCCTACCAGGATGGGTTCGAGGACATAGAAGACGTACCCATCACGGAGCCCTCGTTTTATCACGTTCAGGATTTGCTCCACAAACAGTACCTTGATGAGAGCACTCCCAAGGAAGTGCGGCGGCGAATTCTTGAGGCGGCGGTGCGCGCCCCCCAGGATTGGCATACCGGCGCGATTAGCCGTGCGTACTCCGGTGCGGACAGAGATTGGAAGATGACAGCGGTATTTGCCATGAGCTATATCCGGGGATTTGAGGATCAGATATTGGAGGCACTGAACAACGCTGACCCGGAGATTTGCTATCAGGCTGTCACCGCGGCGGCCAACTGGGAACTCGAAGCTGCCTGGCCGCGCATCGTCGCACTTCTCCATGACCCTTCAACTTCGAAGCTCCTGCTGCTCGCCACCATCGAAGCGGCCGCCAACATCTGCCCGCAGGAGGCGCAGGAAATCCTTGTGGACTTCGTTGTCTCTCGCGATGAAGATATTGCGGAGGCGGCCCACGAAGCCATCGCCACGGCGCAAGCACTAACAGGCGAGGCAGACGCTGAAGAGGGAATGAGTGATGGAGAGTGGGTCAACTGACCAAGTCCGTTGGTCCCATCGGTGCGGGCGGCTGGACGTGGCCGTGATCGGTTGGTACGTTGAAAATCAATTAAGAGGGAAGGGGCATGAAGCATGAGGAAGAATGGAAGGCGGCGAAGCAGCGTTGCCGGCTTTCCGACGACGAAATCCGTATGGCCCGCGAGTTGGGAATGGGCCCGCGCGGCCTGATCAAAAATATTCCGAATCCGAAGCAACGATGGAAGGCGCCGGTGGCAGTCTGGATTCGTGAACTCTACGAAAAGAAATTTGGAAGAAAGACGCAACCGCCTCGCCCTGCAGCGCCGCGCACCGTCAGCACCCCGAATGATCCTCCGGAAGACCTTTTTGAGCCCGATATCTTCAGCGTGGTTGAAGACTTTGGGCCGCCAGGGAGGGATGAAGTCGAGGAAGAAGATAACCTCATGCTGCGGCGGCAGCGGGATTTTCGGTTGGCGGCAGAGCAGGTAGCGGCGGAGCTTGCCAGGTTCGACGCCGTGCAAAAGATCGTGCTGTTTGGCTCCGTCGCCGCACCTTTGGAGAAGGAAGTTCCGCGCTTTCGAAAATTCCAGCGCGCTCGTCAGCCGATATTTCACGAGTGTAAGGATGTGGACCTGGCCGTGTGGATCAGCGACCTGAGTATTCTGAACTCATTGCAAAAGGCGCGGGCCAAGGCACTCGCGAGATTGCTGGAGGAATATGACGTGGGAGTTGCCCACCATCAAGTGGATGTGTTTCTGTTCTCTCCCGCAACCAACGCCTACCTTGGCCGTCTTTGCGCATTTGGCGAATGTCCCAAGGGGAAGCCGGAATGTCTTGTTCCCAATTGTGGAGCGGAAAAATTTCTGCGGCAGCACGAGAGCTTTGTATTTCGGCCTGAGGCATTGGCCCCGGCGAGGTCCGTCACGTTTTATGAACACGGCGTGTTAATGCTGGGCCGCGAGGAAGATGAGGATATTCCATTTTGAGTCGCTCTCGCACAGTGCGACCCCCTCACCCGGCCCACCCCGGCTGGTGAAAACGCCGGTTGCGGGCCACCCTCTTCCCCAGAGGGGCGAGGGATGTCAAATCATTTCAATGTTTTCCTCACCCCTACTTTTCCTCCTCCATCCGGATGCTGAATTTACGCCAGGCTGCCATGGACCGGTGCAGGTTCTCTTTCCGGTCGCCAGCCACCTTGTAGCATTGCAGTCCAATGGGGCCGTGGTAACCCAGTGCCACGAGTTTTTTGAGGAGGCCATAAACGTCAAACTCGCCGCGATCAAGTGGTTGGATCAACCGGTCCCAACCGCCTTCGTGCTCTGCTCCATTGATGCTTACCATGTAGAGGTGTGGAAGCGCATCGCGAAGCCGCAAATCAAGGTTGGGTTCATCTTTTGCCGCTAGGAAATGCGCCAGGTTGAAGGACACTCCGACGTTGGGGCGATCCACATTCTTCATTACCCGCAGGGCATCCTCAATGCGTCCCACATACAATCCGATGTGCGGGTAGAGTGCCACCCTCAGGCCGGACGCGGCAGCCATGTCGGCGATTTCTCTCACCACCGCGGTGGCCCGCGCGTCGCCGTCCGGCGCAGTCCCATTAACGGTGAGCCAGATTACGGTGCCGTGCCCCTTCAATTGCCGAATGGCCTCCGGCAGTCCGGGGTCGTAGCTGGGCTTGTCGCCGTCGATACGCGCGGCCACATAGATGCTGAACATCTTCAAGCCGCGGCTTTCCAGCGCTGCGAGCATCTCTGGAATATGCTGGGTGCCGGTAAATCCCAACCCTGCGTAACCGGTGCGCTTCACCAGTTCCGCCTGCTCTTGCAGAGGAACGCGTTCATCGCGCCCCGTGCCGTTGTCAAACGCGAAGAACGGATTGGTGAGTGGGGAAGCGGCCACCGACATAGTCGCAGTCCATAGTACAGGTACTAGGAGTAGTAATAGATGCTTCATATAGCTCTCCGACAAGT
>CAYTMD010000025.1:16522-27676 GCA_964438685.1 uncultured Acidobacteriota bacterium | reverse complement strand
GGACCGCCGCGCGGCTATCGCCGCTTAACCCCAACTTCTATGTCGCACACCCATGAGCCCGGGGCAAGATCTTTGAGGCGCCACAAGGCGGGCCGAGATCAAGCTTATGCCAATTACGGCTGTCCCGGTCAGGGAAGACATGTGGCTGCAACGACGGCGAGCATTGTTTACTTTGGTAGCGCGAGAGTCCTTAACAACCCCATCTACCCAGAGATTGATGCGAATTTATTTCCCTCGCCCCTTTGGGGGAGAGGGTGGCACGCAACCGGCGCTTTCACCAGCCGGGGCGGGACGGGTGAGGGGGTCAAGACTCCGGGGCCTACTTAGGACAAGGCCAGGTCCAAATGCCAAGTTCCAAAATGCGTGGGTAAGAAGTACACTAGCGCCTTCCCGGGGCACCGCAGTGACAGGCCCGGTTTTACCAAGAGCAAATTGACGAACCATCAGAGAGGGAATTCGATGAAAAGCTGGAAGCTCTTTAGTCTTTTTACTATTGCCGCGTACATTATCAGCGGCATTTTTCTGCTGAGTCTGGCGCAGACCAAGCATCACATTTCTCTACTTGGCTATGACGACACACCGATGCTGCCGGGCGGCAAATGGCACGTCCACGATATCAATCGTCCGCAGCCGGTCAAGGTCACGGCGGGGACTTACAGCGCGCAGGACCGCGTGGGGCTTCCACCTTCCGACGCGGAAGTTCTGTTTGACGGCAAAGATCTCTCGAAGTGGAGAGGCGCCAAAGGTGGCCCCGCCATGTGGACGGTCCGCGATGGTTACATGGAGGTGGCGCCCAAGACTGGGGATATTTACACGCGCGAGGAGTATGGCAATATCCAGCTCCACGTTGAGTGGGCCACCCCGGCGCCTCTCCAGCCGGGGCACGAGTATCAGGGGAACAGTGGAGTTTTCTTGCAGGGAGCTTACGAACTACAGGTCTTTGAGAGCAGTGTGACCTTGATCTACGCTGACGGCGAGGCGGGAGCGATTTACGGCCAATATCCGCCGCTGGTTAACTCTTCGCGCGCTGCCGGCGAATGGCAGGATTTTGATGTGGTCTTCAGCCCGGGGCGGTTCAAGGACGGGAAAATGGAAATCCCCCCCTACATCACGGCATTTCAGAATGGCGTGCTGATTCACAACCACACCGCCATTATGGGCGATTCCATGAATATGGTTTTGCCGGTGGTAAAAGATCACGGCCAAACGGGCCCCATCCGGCTCCAGGATCATCATGACCTGGTGCGCTATCGAAATATCTGGGTGCGGCGGTTGAAGGAGCGGGACTAGGGGCTCGGGGTATGGGTAATTTTAGATTTTCGATTTTGGATTTTGGATTAGCGATTGGTGATTTGTGATTGGTGAATGGCGATTTCGGTTGCAGTTGATTTTGCTCGTCACTTGTCACGCGTCACTTGTCACTGCTTTTCCTCAGTGCCTCTGTGGTGAGTCCAGTTCTTGCCTCATTGTCTGCCGTGCAGGCCGAAGCAATTTGGAATACAATGCCGCTTCCGGGTAATGCGCCGGAGTCCAATTGCCGGGTGGCTTGGAAGGTGACGGGAAAAGCCGGAATATCAACTTCATATCAGGGAGGGAATTGTGGCCAAGATGGATCGCAGGGGTTTTCTTAAGTCAGGAAGCATTGCAACGGTGGGAACCTATCTTGCCGGGTCGACCAGGACGCATCTACTGGCGGCGCCGGTAGCAGAGCCGGCAAAGCCCATCGCTGCCAACGACCATATTCAAATCGCCCTGATTGGGGCGGGCGGGCAGGGCCAGGGTGATACGAAAGTTGCGGCCATGGTTCCCGGCGTCAAGGTGGTGGCGGCGGCAGACTGTTACGACGGATGCCTTCAACATGCCCGGGAATTGTGGGGCAAGGATATCCTTACCACGCGTGACTACAACGAGATTCTGGCGCGCAAGGACATTGACGCCGTCATTATCGGCACGCCTGATCACTGGCATATGAAGGCTTCCATTGATGCCATGAATGCCGGCAAAGACGTTTATTGTGAAAAGCCCATGATCCATCTCTACTCCGATGGTCCCAAGATCATCGAGGCCTGGCGCAAGACGAATCGCATTATGCAAATCGGCAGCCAGCGTGTCAGTTCGATTGTTTACCACAAAGCGAAAGAGTTGCTTGCCGCGGGCGCCATCGGCGAACTCAACATGGTGACCGTGTGGTACGACCGCAATTCCGCCCAGGGCGCGTGGGAATATACCGTGCCCTACGATGCCGATACCACCACCTGCGATTGGCCGCGCTTTCTCGGCACCGCGCCCAAGGTTCCGTTTGGTGACGGCCAGCGCTTCTTCCAATGGCGCAAATATAAGGACTACGGAACGGGAGTGGCGGGCGATTTGTTCGTCCACTTGTTCAGCGGCGTGCACCTGATTACCAATACCACCGGCCCCACGCGCGCCATGTCAACAGGCGGGCTGCGCTTTTGGAAAGACGGCCGCGATGTGCCCGACGTGATGATTTCCCTTTATGATTACGCCAAGGGATTCAACCTGAGCGTGCGGACCAATTTTGTGGACGGCGGGTCGGAGAGCGAAGGGTTCGTCTTTACCGGCTCGGAAGGTTCTATGACCATTGCCGGCGACACCGTCACCATCGCCCGCGTGCCTCGCGAGAAGGAGCCCGGCGTTCGGGTCAGCCTGTTTGGCGAAGCCGTTCAAAAGCGCATGATGGAAATTTACCGCGAGAAATATCCTGTCGAGCATCCCACCGGCGAAGCTTTGCGCGGCGAAGAAAAATACGTGGCGCCGAAGGGTTATAGCGACCACTACGACCACATCAAGAATTGGATCGACGCCATTCGCACCCGGCAGCCCATTACGGAAGACCCGGTCTTCGGCTTCCGCGCCGCCGGCACCGCGCTGCTGAGTAACGTCAGCTACGAAAGCGGCAAGATCGCCCACTGGGACCCGGATAAGATGGAACTGCTGTAATCCAGCGTTTTAAATAGCGGGTAGCGTGCATCCGCGCTACCCGCTGTTACCCCGAACCTCCTGGCAACCTGCTTCCCTCCGGGCTTGGTGCGGATTCTCCTGTACAGTTCCCTTATCAGTCCGGAAACCAAGACGGGTCGTCCTATGATATGATTCGGCTCCTTCTAAAGAAGAGAGGACGACTTCTTATTCAGAAGCAATCACCAAACTAGCGAAGGTTGAAGTGGCAAGGGGGTATCTTCCCTATAACAGGACGAGTGTATTTCCACTTTTAATCAGCACAAATACAGGAGCGAGTCAGTATGCCAAGCGTAAAGATGTTTACCGGAGTTGGGATTCCACTCGAGATGCACAAGGTCCGCATTGTGCAGAAACTCAGATTGATCCCCATTGAAGATCGTCTGAAGGCCATCGCGGAGGCCGGGAACAATACATTCCTGCTTCAGAACCGTGACGTCTATCTGGATATGCTGACCGACAGCGGCGTCAACGCCATGAGCGATCATCAACTGGCCTCAATGATCACCGCGGACGATTCCTATGCCGGATCAGAGACATTCACCCGGTTGGCGGATAAACTCACCGAGATTTTCGGGACAAAGTACTTCCTCCCGGCGCATCAGGGAAGGGCCGCCGAACACATCCTGGCAAAGACCTATGTTACAGAGGGCAGCGTCGTTCCCACGAATTTTCATTTTACCACCACCAAGGCGCTGATCACCTTGTACGGAGGTTCGGTGGATGAGGTCCTGATCGACGAGGGCCTTAAAACCACCAGCACCTATCCGTTCAAAGGCAACAGTGATATCTCGAAGCTGCGGGCGGTGATCGAGAAGAACGGCCCCGAAAAGATTCCGTTCGTGCGTCTCGAGGCGGGAACGAACCTGGTGGGTGGGCAGCCCTTTTCTCTCGAAAACATGAAAGAGGTTCGCAAGGTCTGCGACGAGTACGGCATTATGCTCATTCTGGACGCGAGCCTGCTGCAGGATAATCTGTACTTTATCAAAACCCGCGAGGAGAGCTGCAAGCACAAGACGATCCGCGAGATCACGCGCGAGATCGCCGATTTGTGCGACATCATCTATTTTTCCGCGCGCAAATTGGGTGCGGCCCGCGGCGGCGGCATCATTACGAACAGCGAGAAGGCTTACAGAAATATGCGCGTCCTCGTGCCGCTGTTCGAGGGCTTCCTGACCTACGGCGGCATGTCCGTCCGGGAAATGGAGGCGATGGCGGTCGGCCTGGAAGAGACCATGGACGAAGAAGTCATCAATCAAGGGCCGCAGTTCATCGAGTATATGGTCAACGAGCTCGACCGGAAGGGCATTCCCGTCGTCACGCCGGCCGGCGGTCTGGGCTGCCATCTGAACGCCCGGGAGTTCATCCCCCAGGTGCCCCAGGATCAGTACCCCGCCGGCGCGCTGGGCGCGGCCATGTACATCGCCGGCGCGGTGCGCGGCATGGAACGCGGTACGCTGTCGGAACAGAGAAATCCCGATGGCAGCGAGCGTCTGGCGGAAATGGAACTGCTGCGGCTGGCTATGCCAAGGCGCGTCTTCACGCTGTCGCAGGTGAAATACGCCATCGACCGCATCACCTGGCTTTATGAAAACCGCGCTTTGGTGGGCGGGCTGAGATTCATCGAAGAACCGCCCGTGTTGCGATTCTTCTTCGGTAGGCTGGAGCCGGTTTCGGACTGGCAGACAAAGCTCGCGGCCAAGTTCCGCGCCGATTTGGGTGACAGCCTCTGAGCGAAGACGAACAGCATTGTTCCCCAAAGATGTCTGAAGCCCGGAAGCGGGGAGCGTACCTCCGCGCTCCGGGCTACCCGCTGCGAGGCGATCGAGCAGCATACGGCTTCAGCGGCGGTTTGATTGTGGATAAACCGCAAATCCCCGCTAATACACCAGCGTAAGGGCTAATGGCGAACGGGCGACATGAGGGCAAAATGTCCGGGCAGGCGCAGTTTGGCAAAATCGTGCCTCCCTCCGGATCGTAACCGCTACACTGACCTCCTGCCGCCCGGAGTCCGTTCAACGAACGACGGTCTCTGTCAAAGTGCTGCGGCTTGGCGCGCGAGTTTCTGGCCGACGCCGGGCATATCGCTTCCACGGCCGTCCCTTAGATCTGCGCAAATTGCGGCCAGTTCGGCCGAGTGGCTCGCGACGTACTTTTGGGCAGTTGACTGCAGATTAGCGAGATTTTCCGGGGTCACATCATCCATTTTGTTTTCCGCCGCTTGCAACCCGGGAACCTGAAGGCGATGGTACTTGCATCCCGGGATTCGGCTAAGTTGATAGTCGACGGCCTCGGAAACACTGTCCATCATCACCGGCACAATCTGCTTGGCCCAGCCCAGCAGTCCCCATTTCTTGGCTTTGGCATAGACGATTCGATCATGCCGGTCGCCCGTGCCCACCGAAACAACCACAAACTGTGCGGAGTCCGGATAAAGCTGGCGTGCTTCCGCATAGGCTGCCATGGAGGGATTGTTCACGAACACCCCACCGTCCACCAGCGCGTAGTCTTCCGCGCCCCGGGTGAGATGAAGCGGGGGAAAGTACGTTGGCGCCGCAGAGGTGGCTCTGGCGATGGAGGTCACGTTCCAGTTGTAATTAGGCTTGGCGGCGATCGAGTGGCTCTTAAAGAAGAAGGGAATCTGTCCTTGCAGATCGTAGCTGGAGACGAGTAGCGGAGTTAGCGCCGTTTTGAACTCCGTGGCTTGGAAGAACTTCGCCAGGATTTTTTCCAGAGCGGCAGGTGAATACTTCGCGGAAAAAAGCTGTTTCACCGGGGTGAACAAGTTCTTCTTGAATATCGCCGGTCCATTCTTGATATAGAGATTCAGTAGTTCGTCAGGTGTATAAGGCAGGCCGTTGTTGCCGCGCGTGCCGATTCCCAGCGCGATGATTCCGCCCGTCGATGTTCCCGCGATGAGGTCAAAGACCTCGTACAGATTCCTGGCCAGCCGTTTTTGCATTTCGGCAAGGATGATAGCCGGAATAATCCCGCGAATCCCGCCACCATCAATTGAGAGAACCTTGAGGCTCTTCACTTGGGCATCCTCCTCATCACGCGCATTTACTGAGGGCTGCAGTACGCAACAGTATCTGTCGCTGACCGGAACTGGATCGGAGTTCCCGGGGCAATCACAAACTCGCTCTCACCCCACCGCACGAATTCCTCGCTTCCGTCTTCTTTAGGAGCCCAATCAAAGGTGTAACCGAGGGAAGTCCAGGGATACGGCGACTCTGTGGCAAACGACGTGTAATACTTGTCGAGGAACCAGTACCAGCTCTGAATCCCCTGCATCTTCTTCTCCTTGGATTCCTTTGGCTGGCCGTTTTTGTCCTTGTTGTTCGCAGCCCCGAGATCGTTATCTATGTCAGTTGGTTTTGGAGGCGAGGCCGGCTGGCAGGTGTTGGTATCGGGAGACGGGTCGCCGCAGGGACGAAAGAATTTGGAGAGGTCTTTTGGGTCTACGGCAAGTTCCACAAACGTGTCGTAGTTGGAGACCAGCGGCAGACCTAATCGCTGCTTCAGGCGCAGTGTTAGCTGCATCGGATCGGCGTGGCGTAATTTTACATAGTCCCGGCAGAAGTTTTTCAGGAAGGGAACAACGGTCACCCAGGTGTCCCTATCTTGAGGTGTTGTTTCCCCTTCGTAATTCGAAACCTGACTTCGCCGTGTCCAGGTTACGACCGATGTCGGCTCATCGAGGGGGACTGATACCAGTCGGTGGGAGACGTGCGAGAGTTCGGGCCGTGCCGATTCTCGCACCGCTCTCAGATAATCTTCGCTCGGGGTGCGGTGTCCCCGCCACGCGATGATCAGCAGCATGACGAATGGCACCGAGAGAAAGAACGTGGCAATCAGAATCGTAGCGGTTGGAGAATCCTCTACTGGAACGGAGAGATTGTGCGGCCCGGCGCCGGTGCTGGGTGTGCTTTTCTCCTGCATGGTTGACCTCCTGCCGAGTACCGGTAAGACGCCGTCTTAAGGCTCCCCTACTTTGTCGCTGCGGAGGCTGCGGCGCCACCGGTCGTAGCCGCGCCTGCGGCCTGACTTGAAGTCTGGGAGGATGGGATTAACTTGTCCTTGTTTCCTTCGGCCTTGTCAGACTTGAAGAGGGTGTCAAACACCTCCCCAAGCTTCGTGGTGGCCGCTTTCGAGAACATCCCCACCAAGGCGGCGACGGCGACCAAGCCAAAGGGGTTCAGCTCCGAGGCCTTTGCGTTTGAACCGGAGGCGATGGCCATGACTCCTCCACGTCCCGCGGCATAAACGACCAGCGCCAAACCGGCCCCGATGAACGGGCGGAAGCAGTACCACGATGCCCAACTCCTTTTGAGCGTCCGATTGCCGATATAATCCGAATACGACTGTGCCACGTGGAGAAAGCTTCCCAACCCCCCCGCCAATAGGACGAGCAAAAGCAGGTCAAGTTCGCGGTTGATGTGATGGATCAGAATGGTGACCATATAGGGATTGTTAACAGTCTCCTCGACGTCCCGCTTTTTGCTCAGATCGTTCTGGGCATAATCCCGGGCTTCCTGCGCCCGTTGAAGAACATATTTCGCAGCTTCGGCCTTGGCCTGAGCCTCCTGGAGAGTTGTCGCATTTTCACCGGCCTTGGCGCCACTGGAAGTTCCTGTCGCTTGGGGCGGCTTGTTACTCTCCGCCTGCAGTTTTGACACTCCCGCCTTAGCTGCAACTGACTCAGTTTCTGCTTTCTCAAGCACCGTGGTCTTGTCCTCCAACGTCTTCTCGGCCGCGATGCGGTTTGCGTTCGCCGCTTCGGGACTCGGCAACGCTGGAGGCCAGAGTGCCACCATAAAGGAGACGTCGAACATGAACACCAAAAGAAGAAATCCAACCAGGAGATTGACCCCTGGACCCGTCCACGGCGGCGATGCCAGATTTATGGCGGCCACGGCCTGCTTCATAAGGGTAGGACTTGTGGCCATGACCGTGACCGTCGTCGAGTCTGGGATATTTTGCGGGGCCTTGTACAATCCCATCTTATCCAGGGTCCCAACCTGAGGACTATGAATCCAGGTTACATTTTCTGGAGCAGCCGGAGCCGCCGCAGCCCCCGCGACAATAGCGGTAAACTGCTGCGACTGGTCAGCTTTGAGGTCGACTTTCGCGGGAACGATGACGATGGCGTCAGGCGTCAGGGAGATCGTCGTGCTCGCCGAGTCATTCGCGGGGTTTGTTGCAATAAGGGCAATCCTCATTGCGGTTGCCACCAGCGGCGGGGCGATGTAGGTTACCGACGATGCCGGAGTGTCCGGGGGCGGGGTTCCGATCGACGGGTTCAGACTCCACCTTACCGCGACCGGTAGGCCGGCGGCATCGGTGGCAGTGAAAGTGGCGGCCTGCCCAGAGGTCAGTAGAACTTCCTGCGGCATGATATTCACGTCAGCCATAATCCCTCCTAAAAACCCAAGCAAGGCGAATCTGCCGATCCAGTCGCACGATGCAGCTCGCCAGGTTGCGTTTCCTCTCAGATCGAACCAACCGGCCTTCTACGGGCCGTTACCGGCTACGCCCCATAGAGCCTTCAACCCGTTCAGATCACCGTTAAGCTGGTCGCGGTCGCAGGCGCCGATGCCGGGAACCGTGTGGGGTGGAGGCCCCAAAGCGCCGTCGGTGCATTGCCACATCATCCAAGTCGCGACCCTCAAATCGCATTCGGAATCGACCGTGGCTTCGCAAATCCAGGGTAAGGGCCCACAGTCGGAAAAACGCTCGCCATGGCTACCCGCCACTTGCGCCTTCAGGCGTCCCGACTTACCCCGGTGGCACTAACCTCGCGAGAGCTTTGCCGTACACATTGTCAACCCCAGGGCCACACAACATATCCCTATTCTTCGCGAGCATACTGGCGATATACAGACTTGTCTCAGTCCCTTCGGCGACCAGCATGTCGTGTTCCTTATTGAACGTCTGAATAGCCAAAGCGTAAGCTTCTCCGGCAGTCTTTCCAGCGGCGAGAGCGATATCGATCTGAGCGTCGCAATTAAAGAAAATATCTACATATTTCTTGTCCACATTGGTCGGCCATGTGAACATGTCGTTATACCCAAAGAAGGCAGATGCACCTCCGCCGCGAGGGTCCGCCAATGCCCGCCCCAGCAGGTCACCTGTATTGCAGGAAAGCAGATGCACAATCCGGCCTTTAATCACCTTAGGGTCATATCCATTTGTAGTTGTCGCAAAGACCGGCAGGTCGTCAGAATTGCCCGGAAACGAATCGGATGCACCGTGCGCCACACCTGTTATGTAGACTACTTCGGGATCACGCAAATGTTTCTCAACGGAATCCTGCCGTGCATCGGCATCTTTCAGCACAACATTCCCCGAAATCGCGCCCTTGCCCACGAGGTCTGGAAAGACGTGACTCTCTCTGTAGTTGCAGGCCTCTTCCAAAGTGTCGTCAGAATTGAAGTCAATAGCGACCATTTTCCCTGGCGGCATAAAACTCACCTTTCCGCATTAAATGCACGACGATGGTGATGCTGAAGTTGGAGCAGAATGTATCGGTGTTCGATCTCTAGAAGGTGCAAGCCGATGGGAGAAAGATTCTTAATCTCAGACAATGCCCTCTTTTTGTCAATAACCTCGCTTGTTCCAAGCATCCGCATGGAGACAAAGCTCTCGTTTTCTTTGATTCGTCTAAGACACAGTTTCTGCGACTCGCCGATCGACAGATCCTTAGAGGTTCGCGTCGGGACTTGGGGATCAAGCACTTCCTGGACTGTCGCGAGACGCGAACCATCATGCAGAACACCGGCAAATACGCGCTTCACCGCCGCGCGAACTCGCTTTGCCCGGCTTGCGGAAGGCTTTGAAGCTTTGCCGGAAATGCTCGCTCGCTGCGATTGAGCCCCTTGGGTTATCTTGGACGATACCGGGACCTTGGATCGTCTAGCAGTCTTTCCCACTGGCGTGGGCTTTCGCCGTCCACCACGCATCTTTGCTGATCTTCTCGCTGCCATCGTTTATGACCTTTCCCTATCAGTTATGGCCCACTCGGACTAGGACTCGATGACGACCCTTTTCCTCCTCCCCCTCCGCCCCCGCCTCCTCCAGAGCCAGTGAGCCCTTGTATGAGGCCGGAAATGTTGAACGACAGTCCGACGTATGCTCCTTTGGCAAACGACTGCACGGTAGCGGGTGTCGTGCTACTCGACGCTGCATATGTGTTGGTTGCGAGGTGTGGGACCTTGGCGATTGCGAACCCGTACTCCAGTTGGATGTAGCGGAGAAATTCACTACTACCTCCAATGTAGAAGTTGCTCGTGGGGGATGAGAGAGAAAAGCTAAGGCTGACTCCCGGCCTCAAGTCTTTCCAGTGTTGCTTCTGCTCAGCGTCGAAGGGCCAAATGTATCGGGTCAGTGTAATTACGGGATCGATAAGCAAGGTACTTCCTGTCTGGATGGGAGGGCCTTGGGTGGAAGTGGCATTGTTTGCCCCAGGAATCGCTGAATATGCAAATGTCTTGGTGCGGATGGTGGTCACCAGGACACCGGACGCTAGATTGTAATAAGAGAGCGCATGAGTCTGGGGAAGCTGAAAATTCAGGAGGGTGACGACCTGATCGGTTGCGGCGGCACCTGTGACCGACGCCGGAGGATACTTCCCGATATCGCTCCAGATGGGCCGTTGTCGGGTGGTAGGATAGGCAAAGGAAGGCTTGTGCTCCTTATCGCTACTCGTTCCACCCACAATCACTTCGTACACGCGGTTATCTGTATCCGGATCGCAGGCCCGATCCCCCTTTCCATAGGGCTGTCCGGGCTTCCACTCGTTTTTCGCGCAATCCAGAAAAACGTCAGGCTTAAATTCCCACTCAATGGCAGTGCCTCTCTTACCGTCAACGGTTGTGCGTGGCGGATCTGGCTCGGTGGTATTCTTGCGCGACGCAGGAAACGGCATTTTTGTGCCCGACTTACAACCACTGTCGTCGCCCTTCGATTGCTCGTAGTACATTTGTGTTACGGGGTCATACACGAGCGCCCCAACCTTGAAAGTGAGATTTGGTTCCCAAAAAACCGCGCTTCCTTGACTGGGACCGGCTACTCCGAACGGCTCCCATATGCAAGTGTTATCACCCTTTATTACATCTTGGTGCTCCCACGAATTTGGCTCCGCGGGCCCTGAAATCCCACCTCCCATCGTCATGT
>CAYTMD010000025.1:10507-16512 GCA_964438685.1 uncultured Acidobacteriota bacterium | reverse complement strand
CGGCACGCCGTTAACGCAGGTCTCCGTCAGCACCGCTCCCGCCTCGCCGCAGTCCGGCGCCGCTGAGGCGCTGACTACACTTCCAGGAGGATAAACGGTGTAGGGGAGCCAGGCGTTTCCGGGAGTTGGAGGGGAATACACCACAGAGATCGTTACGGTAGGGATAACATCTCCCGCTAGCTTGTTGGGCCATGTCAGAAAATATATCCCGTCATCTAGAGACGTCGATGCTGACCCGGCTCCAAAACTAGGCCGCAACGGGCAAGGAGAGAGCGGAGACCCGGACTGAGTGGTAACACTTATATTGAGCAGACGGAATCGGGCCCTACTGACCTGCCTCGCGTCGATCGCGATGACAAGCTGCGTATCCATCTTTAGTGGGTGGCTATCATCGAGCGTCTGACAATTAACCGGCTTCGCTTCAATCTCTCCTTTTTCTGCTTTTACCTGAATCTGCACACGATCTGTGGTGCCTGTCTTAAAGATTCCTGTGGCAGGCCTTAAAATGAACGGTTGGGAGGAGCTGTTGACGGCCGCGAGAGTGTAACAAAGGATGGAATACCCTTTGCCCGGAGGGGGTGCGCCTAGCTCATATTCCCAATCACGCCGCTCATAGCTGAGCCCTGGTAAAGAAGCGCCCGAAGGTTGACTTGGGGTCGACTGGGCTCCCTTGGGGCTTTGTTGCCCTTCAAGGGAAATCGCCAATTGCAAAATTACAAACACAATAGCAAGTTGACGTATGTAAAATCTCTTCATATTCGTGCTCCTGGTCTCATTTAAGCGGCCAGCGGGGCTGATAGTCGATCCTGTGCGTGTACAGAACTGAGAAGCCACATCTTTCGCCTCGCGCGGGCCAAGCGGCCTAAGAGTTTGTCGTGTAATGAACCCTGAGGGCTTGCCCTTGTGTATCCGGCACAAGGCGTTCCCATTCGCGACTGAGGTAAGTAGATCCTGAGAAAAAAGCCCCGGTCAGAAAAACGTTGACCGTGGCTATACACTTTCACTGAACTTCCTTTACAGGAATTGTCACTCTGTCGGGTTCAATCTGAACTTCATGATAGAGGGCGTTCGTTTTTTCGTTATATTCAACCTTTTCAGTTGTAACCATCTGTCCCACTATCCCGGCCGGAACTTGAACCACACGATCCAAAATGTAGATTCCCGGGTTTATGCCCTGGGGCGCGTGCGGAACCAGCTTAACTTTGTAGCCGGTTGTCGAAAACGTACACTCGCCCGTGACGTGCAGGGTAGGTGGATTGGGTGGCTGTCGATCATGCCACGCCTGCCAGCCAGAACACTTGCCAGCAACAGTTTTGTCCATGGACGCACCTTCATTAGTTGGGCACTTCATTTTCAATTGGGTCCATTTGGCGACGTCTACCGGAACACCCTGCATGCAGATTGTTGGACCCTGGTGCGGTCTTCCTTCGAAGGAAATGACCATTTCTACATCTGGCTTCTTATCGGATGGAGAAAATAGGAGGTTATAGACTTTCTTAGTCTGGCCATCCCGCAAAATCAAGCAGCCGCCTTCAACTCCCGGTTTTACGCATCCGGTTGCCTTAATTACGGCACCGCCTGAGGTTTCACTCTTTTGGCCCGATTGCCCTAGCCCACTAGTTACCAGCATTAGCAAGAACATAAGCTGGACACAAAGGGTTGTTCTTTTGCGCATCTCTCCTCCTTACTTCCGTTAATTCAAGTCAGTCCAGAACTCCGCTGCTGACTTCTGATTCGAGTTAGGCAGGTCACCTTATGCCATCGTCTCGACATCAACGCGGGGTAGCCGCGGTCAGCGGTTTACTGACCAGGGGTTGGAGGCATGTGGAAAAACCCACGGTTAATCAGTGTACGATTGACCGTGATGGCTACCCGATCCTTCTTGCTGCTCACGCGGGCTGACGCAGGCCCTTTCGAGTGTACGATTCCTTTCAACGCCAATGCTCCCGCGCAGGCCAACTAGCCTGGGGGGGAAACAAGAGTTTGTCGTGTAATGAACCTGGGGGTCTTGCCCTAGTGAAATAGGCGCAGGGCTTCTCTATTAGTTTTGTGCCTGAACGCGGCCATTAAGCGCGCGGTCAATACGTTTGTCAAGACTTTTTTTAAGTTAATATCGTATTGTTTTGCGCACGTGACCGATGTCGAACTATTTTTGATACATATCATGAAATATGGTGATATATCTCATCTTTGGTTGGTTGCTCGGGTGATGCGGATGGGCGCTATGCGGCGGTCCCACAATCCATTAAGGGCATTTCGTAGCTAAATGCCCCTTGTCGAGCAAAATTCCCGGCGGCCTGTGGCGCTCACCCGGATCAGCGCGAAAGCCGATTCCGAATTCAAAATTCAAGATTCAAGTGGCCGATTCAAGACGCCGATTCCGGATTCAAGATTCAAGATTCAAGTGGCCGATTCAAGACGCCGATTCCGCATTCAAAATTCCAGATGCCGGCCTCCATCGCGAAATCTCATTCCGAATTCCGGATTCAAGTTTCCGGATTCAGGACTCTTATTTCTAGCTCTTGTCTTTAGACGCTTCCTCCTGGCTCTTTTCACCGGGCTTGATGCTTGACCGCACCACCATAATTTTGTTCAGCATGTCGAACCAGAACGGTGCTCCCAGCGATACGGCGACGGCCGTAATCAGCCATCCCCAAAAGTGGATACGAATAACTCTGAGGTACCCATTGGAGGGAGGCCATGCGCGGTCGTCGGGATCGTCAAGGCTGCCGTCTTTCTTGGTAACTTGCGCGGCAGTCAGCCAACCAATCGGCAATCCGAGTGTCTGAATGTCGGCCATGCTGTTCTTAATTGCGTTGATGTCGACGTCGGGGGATTTCGTGTTTCCTTGTATATCGGCGTTGGGCTTCTTGGCTTCTTCCTGAGCTGCCGCCACCAGGGACTGCCGCAGCGTGGCATCATTGGAAAGGTGGCGCACCACAACCACGGTGTCAACATTGAGTCCGAAGGCGAGCAGTACGCCGAGCCCCAGCAAAATGTATTGAGTGCGCTTCTTATACCATCCCGAAACGCGGTCCATGGCGCTGTTGTACCAATCTTCAACGCCTTGCCTGACCTTGGCGGCATCCGCGCCCGCGGCGTCAATAATGGCGATCAGCGGCTTTCCGACTTTCGCCGTCGTCTCGTTCGCCGCCAATTTCAGCGCTGCCGCCCGCAGAGAGTCCAGCATCGCCTTTTCATCCTGCTGCACAGCCGTGCTGGGGGCGACGACATCAATCAGCGCGACCGCGAAGTTCCGGGGCGGTATATAAGACGGAAGATTGCCCCCTTTCCTGGGATCGAATTCCCCTTGAAACAGGCCATAAACAAGGCCATGGTTATAAACATCCTTGACCAGGCCTTCTGCCTTGTCGTCATTCAAAAGGGTTTTCAGCCCCCGTAAGAGCTCTTTGCCTCTCGCGCCAATGAAAGACACGATCATCTCATTGATGGTGGATGCGGCCAGGCTGAGCAACAGGAAGATGAACACAATCCCAATCGCAATGTCGAGTACAGAAGAGCCAAACATGGTCAGAACCTCCTTGCGAGCGTGGATTAGCTCGCTTTGGCCATTCGCGGTAGGGGCGACGGCAGTTTCTCCTGCAACGAACCTGTGCCTCGCCCCGGTCAAATAGAGTCAGGACGATTCCATTCGTGACGCGACTTTTTAAGTGTAATGGCGGACAAAATGTGCCTGAACACGCGTATTAGACATTCAGTCAATACGCTTGTCAAGACTTTTGTGGACAGAATATCGCTGTGTGGGGCGAGAGGCCGATTCAAAATTCAAGATTCAAAATTCAAGACGTCGACCAGAAACGTCGATTCAAAATTCAAGATTCAAAATTCAAGACATCGATTCAAGAGGGCGATTCAAAATTCAAGACGCCATGCTCGATATAGCGAACCTTTCGTCAGACGGTTTTATCGGGGGCGTCGCAGAGGGTTGCGAGCGGGCATTCCATGCAGAGGGGCTTGCGAGCGACGCAGATCTTTCTGCCAAACCATATTACCTGGTGACTGAATGAAACCCAGCGGTCTTTGGGCACAAGCTTCATCAAATCCTGTTCCACCTTTTCCGGCGTCTCTTCGCGGGTAAGTTTCAGGCGATGGGTGATGCGGAAGACGTGCGTATCCACCACCACGCCGCTGGCGATTCCGTAACCCGTTCCCAGCACCACGTTGGCGGTCTTCCTGGCAACGCCCGGCAGGGTCAGCAACTCTTCCATCGAACGGGGAACTTGACCGCCAAATTCCTGCGCAATCCTGGTTGCGGCGCCGATGATGCTCTTCGCCTTGTTGCGAAAGAAGCCGGCGGAGTGGATCAGTTGTTCCACATCCGGCTGCGCCACGCCGACGAAATCCTGGGGCGTTGGGTATTGGCGGAAAAGTTCGGGCGTGACCTTGTTCACCCGCTCGTCGGTACACTGCGCGGAGAGAATTGTGGCGACGAGAAGTTGGAACGGGTTCTCATGCTGCAGCGCGCATTGTGCCCGCGGGAAGAGCGCATCAAGCCCTGCGAAGATCTTCGCCAAGCGGGGAGGGGAAGTGTAGGATTTTAGACTTTGGATTTTAGATTTTGGATTCGTCTTATCGGCGCGCTTTGGAGACTTGGATTTTGTAGGCATGATGAGGTGGGATTATAGCGCCTTGGATTCGGTTGCCGATAGAAAATTGGGAGCAGGTCAGACGGACTAGCCGCCACAGCATCAATATCGGGTTTCCTCTCTCTCCGAGGGAGAGGGTAATAATCGAATTGCGCGGAGGCGCACCAAGAGGACCACATCCCTCGCCCCCTTGGGAGAGAGGGTGGCCCGCAACCGGCGCATTCATCAGCCGGGGCGGGACGGGTGAGGGGGTCAAAACTCCGGGGCCTACTGACATCGACGGAGTCTGAAATCGCCAATCCCCAATCACCAATCCAAAATCGAAAATCCAAAATCAGCCTAACCCCGAATCCCGCGTCCCGTGTCCCGTTCCTCACCCTCCCAGCAGGTCCAGCACTTCATCCAGTTCGCGGTGGATGCCGGTGAGCGTCGGGGTATCGCGAACGGTATAACTGGTGGCTTCACTATGGCGCAGCTCCATGACGAGGTCAACGAAGTGCTCGGGTTTGTCGCTCTCGAACGCCACCACAAATTCCTGGTCATCCAATCCGAACGAGTAGGTGGTGTTCAGGCGGACGGTGGGATAACGGTGGCCAATTTCAATATGTTCATCCATCATGCCTTGCCGCGCGTGCTTGGTCAGGCGATACCACGCCTTGCTTTTGACAAAGGGGTAGACGAAGAGAAACTTGAACTGTCCGGGAATCAGTTTCAGGCGCGTGCCTTCCTGCCCGATGTGAGTATGCTTGTCGACGTATACGGAGCGTTTGGTCATGGAGAGAAACGAATAGGGAGTCGTCAGGTAATTCCCCAATCCCGTCTCCAGCAGCTTTGCCATCATTTCCTGGAATTTCAAGAGGTCGTATCCGATGCGCCAGAGCATGAAGTCGCAATCGCCACGCACGCCGATCATTGAGTAGGCGATGGTCATCACTTCTTTTTCGTAGCTATTGACCACGGCAAAGAACTCGGCCTTGCCACGCTTGCGCTCTTCCGCGGGGAGTCTTCGCCATGCAGGGTCGACCTTATAGCATCCGAAATTTACAAATTGACGGCGGTCTTCGCCGGTGGTCGCTGCTGCTTCCGGGTGTTTATGTTCAGTCAAGAGGTGGGCTCCTTGTGGTTTATATCCCTGTTTTAGATGCCGGGGCGCCAAAGTACACGCGAAACTTCCCCGCGTGCCCATGCAATAAAGGAATCAGTTTTTGGCTTTAGTGATGGCCCTCCGCCGTGCCCAAACAAAATTCAATATCCAAAAGCGGGAGGCCTGGCGAAGTTTTAATATAGCACGAAATGTCCGCCGGGGCGGCAGGTCCGCGCGGAGCAGGGCGGTCATAAGTTGAACGTGAGGTACGCAAAATATCGTGACAGCTTGCTCTTTGTAGCGCGGCCGTCGCG
>CAYTMD010000025.1:0-10497 GCA_964438685.1 uncultured Acidobacteriota bacterium | reverse complement strand
ATCCGAATGGATCGCGAAATGGACGCCACTGCGCTTGGCCGTCGCGGCGGCATTTCCCTGTACCGGCAGGATGCTGGCGCTACACTGGATTTGCCGCTCTATTTTGTGTACCTTAGTAGTGCCGTCCTGGCGCCTCAATGCCGGCTGGAAGTCGGCGCTTCACCTGAAATCAGAATTGTACTCGTGAGTGGTTCACATTTAACAATGATGGTTCATCGTGTCTGCTGACCAAAAGGATATTATTCGTCAACTACTTCCGGGCCGGAATTGACAAATGCTCCGAACTCCTTGCAATTATTAGCAATCAGGGACTATACTTCATTTGGCGAACGCACAGAGTGGGCGAAAGCCCACTTTTTTGTTAGGCTGCGGGTCGGGTTCGCTCCAGCGCGGACTCGCCACCGGATTAGAGTGTGTAATCGCTTTGCTTGATGGTAGAACTGGAAAAAATCCGGGAGATGGCGGAGCGGGTCGCGACTTCTGAGGGGTTACACCTTGTCGACGTTGAACTCAAGGGGAATAACTCCAACCTGTTGTTGCGCGTTTATATTGACAAGGCGGCAGGGGTATCACACGCCGATTGCAAGATAGTCAGCGAGCAACTCAGCGCCATGCTGGATGTGGAAGATATATTTCCCGGAAGGTACGTGCTGGAAGTTTCTTCTCCGGGATTGGACCGGAAACTCACCAAGCCGAGCGATTTCACTTATTTTGTGGGACGCCGGGCTCGTCTGGTACTGAAGGAAGCGGTGGCGGAGCAAAAAGTATTGGAAGGGCTCCTGGCCGGATTTGAAAATGGCCGGGTTCGACTGGACCTGGGCGAGAGCGGCCTTCAGGAGTTCGACCTCACCAACATCCGGAAAGCCCAGTTGGTGGTTGAGCTGTGACATCGGGCCATCGGGTCATTGAAAAGCTGTCAGTTGTCCGCAGTCGGTGGTACGCAGGGATCAAAGGATTGAGGCTACAGACGGCGCACCACGGACGGCCTTTGAAGGGCCAGATTGATAAGAGGGAAAGCTTGTGACGACTAGTCTTCTGTTTCAAACGATCGATCAGTTGAGCCGCGAAAAGGGCATTGACGCGCAGATCATTATTTCTGCCGTGGAAGATGCAATTTTGGTTGCGGCGCGGAAGTATTACAAGACCGCTGAGGACCTTCAGTCGCATTTTAATAAAGATACCGGCCTGGTGGAAGTCCATGCTGTGAAGAAGGTTGTGGAGGAGGTCCAGGACCCTGACCACGAGATCAGTTTGAAAGACGCGCATAAGTATGATGCCGAGGCGGTGCTGGAAGGCGAAGTAAGAATTCCGAAGGCTACCGACGTACTCGGTCGAATTGCTGCACAAGCTGCCAAACAAGTGATCTTTCAAAAGGTGCGGGAAGCTGAGCGTGATACGGTTTATGCGGAATATAACCAGCGCGTCGGCGAACTGGTCAACTGCACCGTGAAGCGGATGGAAGGGCCGGACGTCATTGTGGATTTGGGCCGCACCGAAGCGCGCATGCCGCGCAAGGAGCAATCGCGCCTGGAAACTTACCAGATCGGCGACCGCATTCGCGCCGTGATCAAGGAAGTGGATCGCGCCGCCCGCGGGCCGCAGGTGATTGTCTCTCGCGCCGACGCCTTGCTGGTGCAGAAGCTTTTCGAGATGGAAGTACCGGAAATTTACGATACCACTGTTGTCATCAAGGCCATCGCTCGCGAGGCTGGCGAACGAACCAAGGTGGCGGTTTATTCCAAAGACCCCGATGTGGATTGCGTGGGCGCCTGCGTGGGCATGAAGGGTATGCGCGTGCAGTCGATTATCCGCGAACTGCGCGGGGAAAAGATCGACATCATCGAGTACAACGATGATCCTCTGGTGTTCGCCGCCAATGCCCTGAGCCCGGCGAAAATAAATCACGTCTCCGTTCTCGATGTGGGGGAGAAGCACCTGGAAGTCATCGTGGATGATTCCCAGTTGTCGCTGGCCATCGGCAAGAAGGGGCAGAACGTGCGACTGGCCGCCAAGCTCCTGGTTTGGCACATCGATATTAAGAGCGAAGAAGAGAAGCGGCAGGAAATCGAATCGCAGATGGCTGCCATGGCCATGCGCGGCGCGCCTATTTCCGAGTTGACGGGCTTGGGCGATAAGACACTCGGAAAACTGCGCGAGCAAGGCATCGAAACTGTCGAGCAGTTGGCGCAAATGACCCCCGAAGACCTGATGCAGATCCCGGGTGTGGGAGAGAAAACCGTGGAGCGCATCCGCGGTGTGGTGACGGATTACTTCGAGCGCGACGCGTCGGGTGAAGCCGCGGCCGCTGAAGGCACTGAGTCCCAGGGTGAAGTGGCAGAAGAAGGGACAGTGCAGACGGAGGAAGCTTCCGAAACCGCAGCACCTGAGGAGACCACCGCGAGTTCAGCTACAGAAGAATCCGTTGCTACCGAGGAAAGTGCTGAAGCCCCCGCGACGGAAACTGAAACTGTGGAAGAGACCGCATCAGCAGTGGAACCTGAGAAAACTGAATTGCCGGGTGAAGGCGAAACCAAAGGGCCGGATGAGCCGAGTTCGACCGGAGCAGGAGGTGAAGAAAAATAAAGAAGGCTGCAAGGCTTTTATCGAACCGGCCGGCAGATCTCCGCGCTCAATGTCTGGGCAGGGGTAAGGGAGAAAAAGACTTACGCATGGGGAAGATTAGGATCAACGAACTGGCGCGTGAACTGGAAGTGAAGAGTAATGTGGTCCTCGAGTACTTGGCGGGGCTGGGTATTCCGGACAAGAAATCTCATTCCAGCGCACTTGACGACGATCTCGCCGACAAAGTCCGGGCGCATTTCCGTGACGGTGGTGAACCTACCCCCGAAGTGGCCGCTCCCGTGGAGTCCCCTGTAGCCCCCAGTCCTGCTGCGCCTGTTGTCGAAGCGCCCCATGTTCCCGCCGGGCTGGATCTGAAGAAGATCCACGACTTTGCGACTGACCTCCACCCACTGACGCGGTCGATTGCGGACATCAAAGCGACAGCGCGCAGAGCGGTGGTTGCTCCGCCGCCCCCGCCCAAGCCTGTTGCCCCTCCGGTTGCCGCTGGACCGGTTGCTACTCCCACTGCGCCAGCGCCGAGCCCCGTCGTGGAACGTCCGTTGGAACGACTTGCTCCGGTGGCGCCAGCATTAGCCCATGGTCCCGTTGCCGGCACCGCGGTCCCCGGACGCATTTCCGCGCCTCCTCCCAGCCAACAGCCCATTGGGCGCCCAATGCCGGGTCGTCCCGGGCAAGGTGGTTTCCCGATGAAGGGCGGTGGGGAAGCCCGTCAAGCCCCAAGCGCGCGTGCTGGTGCGGCGAACGAAATTTCAACTCCCAACCGACCACAGCATCTGCCTCCTCCCTCGTCACCGGGATTTCAGCAACGAGGTGGAATGCGGCCGCAGCAACAACAGCGGCCTGGTGGACGGCCGGGAGCACCCACGTCAAACCAGCCGATCTATCCCCACGCGACGATGCCGAAACCGGCTGCACCGCGGCCAGTTCCCACGCGGCGCCCTGGCGAGCCACGCCCCATGCATCCGACCTCGCAGCGGCCTGCCTCGGGTGGGCAAATGGCTACGGGAGCACCGCCTCAAAGTCGTCCGCAGTATGGCCGGCCCCAACCGACCATGATGCGGCGCGGCCCGATGCCTTCAATGACGCCTGCCCGGCCAATGGTTCCGGAAGAAATTCCGATTACGCGGAAGATTACCATCAGCGAAGGAATCGCGATTAAAGAGCTGGCAGAGAAACTCGAAACGCGCGCCAAAGACGTGATCAAGCGGCTCCTGGACAAAGGAATTTTTGCCACCATCAACCAGACCCTTGATGGCCCAACCGCCGTAGGGATCGCCCGTACCTTCGGTGCGGAAGCGACCATTGTCAGTTACGAAGAAGAGGTCCTGCAAGAGGTTGAGGAGTCTGACCGCCCGGAAGACTTAACCCCCAGAGCTCCGGTGGTTACCGTGATGGGCCACGTCGACCACGGTAAGACTTCGCTGCTGGATGCACTGCGGGAGACCAATGTGGCTGCGCACGAAGCCGGCGGCATTACACAGAGCATCGGCGCGTATCAAGTGGTGGGGCAGGGGAAGAAAGTAACCTTTATCGATACCCCCGGCCACGAAGCCTTTACCTTGATGCGGGCACGCGGCGCCCGGGTGACGGATATCGTTGTGCTGGTGGTTGCCGCGGACGACGGCATCATGCCTCAAACCCTGGAAGCCATCAACCACGCACGGGCCGCCAAGGTGCCCATCGTTGTCGCCATTAACAAGATTGACAAGCCCGACGCCCAGCCGGAGCGGGTCAAGCGGCAACTGGCGGACCTTGATTTGATGCCGGAAGAGTGGGGCGGGCAAACCGTGACGGTGGAGGTTTCAGCCAAGCAGCGCAAGAACCTCGATCTTCTGCTGGAAATGATCTTGCTCGTCACCGAAATGGCGCAATTTAAGGCCAACCCCAAGCGCTTGGCGAGCGGGACGGTCCTGGAAGCCAAGCTTGACCGCGGACGCGGTCCGGTTGCGACGGTGTTGGTTCAGAACGGAACTTTGCGGATCGGCGACTCCTTCATCGTGGGCGCAATTTATGGCAAGGTGCGCGCAATGTTTGACGACCATGGACGCCCGGTGTTGGAGGCCCCTCCTTCCACCCCCGCCGAGGTCTTGGGGCTGGAAGATGTTCCCCAGGCCGGCGACCGCCTCCAGGTCATTGAGGATACGTTCAAAGCGCGGCAGATTGCCCTCCATCGGCAGGCGAAACTCCGCGACGCAGCGCTCGCCAAGACGGCCCGCATTACCCTTGAACAATTGAGTGCGCAACTGGCGGCTGGGGACGTCAAGGATCTTCCGCTTATTATCAAGGCGGACGTGCAGGGATCGGTGGAAGTCCTGTCCGAAACCCTGGTCAAGCTCAGCACTGATAAAGTGAAGATCAAGGTCATCCACGCGGGGGCAGGCGCCATCACGGAATCAGACGTGCTGCTGGCTTCGGCTTCCAACGCTGTCATCATCGGTTTTAACGTGCGGCCGGAGCGGAAAGCTACGGAGCTGGCACAGCTTGAGAATGTTGACATCCGTTTGCACACGATCATTTACAACGTCACCGACGAAATCAAGAAAGCCATGGTGGGGTTGCTGGCTATTACTTACAAGGAAACGTCTTTGGGACGGGCGGATGTTCGCGACACTTTCCGCATCACCAAAGTTGGAACGGTGGCCGGATGTATTATCCAGGACGGAAAAATCGAGAGGGATGCTCAGATTCGCCTGGTGCGCGACCATGTAGTGGTACACGTGGGCAAAATCCGATCCCTGCGCCGCTTTAAGGATGATGTGGCGGAAGTGAAGTCGGGAATGGAGTGCGGAATTTCCCTCGAAAATTACAATGACGTGAAGGTCGGGGACGTCATTGAGGCCTATGTGAGAGAGAGGGTGTCCGAGCCTGCCATCGCCTGAAGCTGGGTGCTGGGGGTAGGAAAAGTATAAAGGGTAAAGGCTGAAGGCTAAAGTTCAAACGGCAGAACGGAAATGGCCACCATGAAATTGCTGAAGTTATCCGAGTCTGTTAGGAACCAGTCTTTGACCTTTAGCCCTTAGCCTTCACACTTTCCTTGGTCCCCAGCCCCCCAAGAGGGGTTAACGCAATGCCGGTCGGTGTATTAACCCTGGAAATCCAGATTCCCTACTCGCATTCACTCAAAGAGAAACGTGCCGTCCTGCGAAAAATGAAGGACCGCCTCCGCGCCCGCTTCAACGTGGCAGTCGCGGAGCTTGACCATCAAGACGTATGGCAGCGCGCCACGCTGGGAGTGGTATCGATTTCCGACAGCCAGAAATTGCTGGACTCGGTCTTTCGCCAGGTTCTTGCGGAAGCGGAAAGCATCCTGGGCGATGATGTTACCGACCACTTTTTGGAGTACTTTTAAAAGTGGCAAGCACACGAAGGGCGAAACTCGAAACTTGAAAATCGAAACTCGCCGCGATTTTCGAACTTCGAGTTTCGGCTGTTGCATTGTCGTCACTTGTCACTGCTTCCTTGGGGATGTCATGAGCATTGCCGGACGCCGGACTGACCGGCTGGGACATGAAATTCGCGTGATTTTGGCGGAATTGATCGCGCGTCAGGTAAAAGATCCACGGATCGGGTTCGCCACAGTGACACGGGTGGAGATGACCGCGGACCTGCATTATGCCCGGGTATATGTTTCAGTGCTGGGTTCCCCGGAGGAGCAGGAGAGCAGCATCGAAGGGTTGTCCTCGGCGGCGGGTTTCCTTCGCCACGAAATCGGCCATCGGCTAGACATGCGGCGGGTTCCTGAACTGGCATTTAACCTGGATCATGGCGCCGAAGCAGGTGAGAGAATCGAAATGCTCCTGCAACAAATCCACAAGGACGAGAAATAAAGGGTAAAGGCTAAGGTTTGAAGGGCAAAGATGAAGAGAATGCACGTAGTTGAATTTACTAACGATGTGCCTTTGACCTTTAACCCCTTTCCTTCAGCCTTTACCCTGCACCCTTTAACCTTTTGACATGACAGCCATCGCTCCCGCCAAACCCGAAATTTCCGGAGTCCTGATTATTGACAAACCCGCGGGTCACACATCCCACGATGTCGTGGCGCGAGTTCGCAAGATTTTGCACCAACGATCGGTGGGCCACTTTGGGACGCTCGATCCTTTCGCCACCGGGGTGCTGCCTGTCTCCATCGGAAAGGCGACGCGATTCGCGCAATTCTATTTGAAGTCCCGCAAAGCCTACGAAGGCACGATGCGTTTCGGTTTCTCCACCGATACTTACGACGTCACGGGGGAAGCCACGTCGGATGCGGTTCCCGCTGCCCCGGAAGCATCGGTGCTGGAAGAGCACTTTCGCGCATTCACGGGACGACTGCTGCAAATGCCACCACCTTACTCCGCCAAACTCGTGGGCGGAGTGCGCGCATACAAACTGGCACGACAGCACAAGCCGGTGAACCTGACTGCGGTGGAAGTGGAAATCTACGCCATGGAACTGCTGAGTTTGGACGGTGATCAGGTGCGCTTCGCGGTGGAGTGTTCGGGGGGGACATACGTCCGGTCCCTGGCCCACGACCTGGGACAGAAGCTGGGTTGCGGGGCGCATTTGACCAGCCTCCGGCGCACGGCGGTGGCTGAGTTTAAGGAAAATCTTGCCGTCACTCTTGAGCGCCTGCAGGAAGCTGTGGACCAGGAAAAGGTGGAATGCTGCATTGTCCGGATGGAATCGCTTCTTCCCGATTGCCCGGAATTGCTGGTACGAGGCCGCGAGGAAACCTCCGTCCGGCACGGCCACACTTTCGAACTCGCCCAGGCACTTCGGCCCGGCCGGGGTGGGGCGCCGGGGATTGCGCCCGTTCCCAGTCTTCTGAAAATTCTCGGATCGGAACGGCGTCTGATTGCTGTGGCTCGACACGTTTCCGGCGCTGTCTACCATCCCAACCTGGTTTTGGTCTAGCGCGGCACGGTGAGAACGTAGCGCAGCGTGGCCTGTGACCACAACATCATCAGGAGGAAGTCCTTGTCTGATCATCTTGAACTCCAGTCGCTCGAACGGTTGGATCTGAGGAAATCGACAACCGTTGGCGGCATCGTCAAAGCAATGAGCCAATGCTCGTTTGGCGCTCGGATGCTGGGTGAAGTTGCTCTGAAGATCTTGGGTTGGGTGCAGGAAAAAAGGCCTGTACGAGTGGTTTACGACGGAAAGCAACTGCTGGGTACTTTCGAGAAAATGCGCCTCAAGGGCTGGATCCGCGAGGTTGTGAGTTCGGACCAAGTTCGCAATTTGAATCGGGATGGTTGGGAGCATCTCATCGTCGGACGATACTCCGAAGGTTTCGACGAAGATATCCATCGGCTTGATGGTGCCATTTACATTAACAAGGAAGAAATCGCCCGCCCGGGTCAAGTAAGGGATGGTTACTTTCCTGACGTTGTCTTTGCCGATCCGGCGTTTGTGATAACCACGCTCTATTGTGCGCTGACGGAATGGATGGAAGGGCGAACGCAATCCACCCGAGACTTGTTTGGTGAATTGGCGAAGTACTCCTCCGCAAAACCCATCATCGCCGGCGCGGAAACTTTGCGCGACATGGCGGCGGACCCTGAGTGCACGGTGTTCCTGACTCTGAGCGGCGCCATGACCATTGCCAAAATGGGCTTGGTGATCTGTGACATGATCGACCTGGGGATGGTAAACGTTGTCTCGTCGACCGGCGCTCTGATGGCACATGGATTGATCGAGAGCGTCGGGCTGAAACACTACAAACATAATCCCGCGCACTCTGACACATTGCTTGCCGATCGCAAGCTCAACCGGGTGACTGACACACTGGAGCCTGAAGAGAACTTCAGCCACATCGAGAAAATCCTTGATGAAGTCCTGTGGGCGCTGAAGTCCGACGAGCCCATTGCTCCCACGGCGTTTCATTCTGCCGTAGGCGAATATCTCGCCACGCATTATCCCAACGAGCGCGGCGCCCTTAAATCGGCTTACGAGAAAAATGTGCCGGTGCTTTGTCCGGCGTTTGTGGATTCGGAGATTGGCAATGATCTCTACGTTCACAATGAACGGAGACGGCGGGCGGGGCGCACACCACTGATTGTCTGGCCGGAACTCGATTCCGAGTTGCTCATCCGCAAGATGACCGGCTCAAAGCGCGCGGGTATCTTTTCCGTGGGCGGCGGCGTTCCCCGGAACAATACTCAGAATGTGGCGCCATTGATTGAGATCGCCAACGAGCGGCTCGAATTGAATATGCCGACCCGGATGTTTTCCTATGGCTGCCGCATTGCTCCTGATGCCATGCACTACGGCCATCTTTCAGGCTGCACGTATTCGGAAAACGGCTCCTGGCGCAAAATGGATCTGGAAAATGGACGCTTCGCTGAAATTCGCGGGGATGCCACGCAAGTCTGGCCGTTCCTGGTGCGGCATGTGATGGACCTGATGGGGAGTTGACCGTGAATCGTGCTGATTGCTCGCCCTCGGTTCCGCCTCACTTTGGTGGCAGGCTGACCCCTTCTGCCGTTGCCATAGCGTCTGCCGTGTATTGGCGACCGTTCGGTCCTGCATCGTGCGCAGAGCATTTAACGAAAAAGCGAGAATTTAGGACCTTGCAATGCCCAGCGATTCCGCTGGTGCGCGCCTTTTCAGCGTCATTGTCAGTGTCAATACGGGACAAACCCGGCTCCACATAGTAAACTGTCTGGTCTGATTTGGTGTTGGGTTGGGTGCAGCAAGTGTGTGCCCTGGTTTTTGGCAGGGATCCCGTGGCCTGCAGTGGTCAAACCAACTGCCCGAAGGCGATTGGCATCGAAGCATAGAGCCCATCTTCTTGGTGTTCAGGAATTATCGGGCCAGCCTTGAAATGGTCGGGCTGAAGAAGATGTGCAAAGCACGGTGACGAACGTTGACGCCATCTTTTCAAATTCGCGGTGTGGAAACTCAGGTGAAGATGCCCAGGAGGTCGATTCGATCATGATGAAGAAGACAGTGCAGGGTTTGATGGCGCTGGCTATATTGCTGTTGAGTGCAGGTGCGGCGCAGGCCCGGGATCTTGCCAAAGACCTCCAGTTCGATGTTTTTGCCCTGGGGGGAGCATCGACCTTTGTCGACGCGGGATACTTTGATGCTGCCGGCAGGAAATACCATTCGCGATTTGACCTGGGGCCTAAGTTTACCATTGGTGTCGCGGTGCCTTACGGGAAGATTCTCAGTATTGAGACGGCGTTTTCAACCGGGCCGAACGATTTGATCGTAACCAATACCAACGTGTTTCCGCACGTCGGGGTGCAGTACCCGGTTCGTGTTTACATGGGCAGCCTCAGCGCGGTCGTCCACGCGCCTTTTTCCTTCAGGCACTTACGGCCTTATGCTGAAGCGGGGGTGGACTATGACCGGTTTAGTCCCACGCCTCAGGCGCTGACTACGGCCAAAACCCAGGGATTCGCCGCAGTCAGCACGGCGAATATAACCCACAACGACAAGCTCGGATTTAATATGGGATTTGGCGTTGATCGCAAAGTCCTGAAACGTGTCACTCTCCGCCTTGACGTGCGCGATCACATTTCCAGTTCACCAGCTTTTGGGCTCCCCCCGCAACCGACTAGTGATAGCGCCGCGTACTTTCCTGTTCCCGGGCGTGCTCACAACATTGTTTACACGGCAGGAGTCCTCTTCCACTTTGGGAAACATTAACGATTTCAGTTGCCAACCACGGCCAACCTTCGGCCCTGTCCTGCAAGGTATTCTGGAATCCTGACTTATGCTATCCTGACGGACGGATGGAAGCTTTATCACCTGCGGATACCGCCGTTATCCGCAAGCTCCAGGGAGTTCACCCTGTTGCCAGAGCTGTAGAGCGGACAATAAATTGCGACTCAAGTTAGGTATAGACCCGGTGCAGTTCCGGTTTGTTAAATATATCGTTTGTGGACGGAGGTCGTAACCCTGACCGTTCTTCTTTCGTCAAAA
>CAYTMD010000024.1:0-27771 GCA_964438685.1 uncultured Acidobacteriota bacterium | reverse complement strand
TGGCCGGTGGTCGGAATGTAGGCTTGGTCCGTGGGTTCGTTGGGTTTGGGCTCCACCAGGATGCGCAATTGCTTGTCGTACTCCAGCATTTTGTCGATCGCATCTACTAGATACTGAGTTGCCTGGGGAACTGACTTGGCTTCGCGGATGTAGGTGCCCTCGCGGGCCAGCCACAACACTATGAGGTGCGTGCCCAATTCGCGGGCGATGTCGATGGCCTTGATCGACCTCTCAATAGCGTAGGCGCGATCGATCGGGTCATTCGAGGTGTACGCCCCGTCAATTGTATGCGGACTGAACCAAAGCCGCGGTGCCACAAACTCCGCCGCCAAGCCATGATCGGAAAGTATCTGTTTTGTGGAACGCGCCTGCTTCGAAATCTCTGAAGCGCTCAGCGAATCGAGGTCCGGCACGGCATCATCGTCGTGAAATTGCAGTGCCTCAAACCCCAGTTGCTTGGCGATTTTCACCTTTTCCAAGAAACTGAAGGGCTCCCGCACCGGCGGGCCGAATGGATCAGCTCCTTCACTCAAATTCCAAGGCCCAAATGAAAAGCGATATGAGGTCAAGGCTTCGTCCACTGTGTCCTCCTGGTATATATTTAACTGCACGAATCAGATCCTGAAACGGCTACACCTGGATGGAGTGGCCGATCCCGGAACTAACCGGCCCTGCCAAGCGCACTGCACACGCCCAGCGCCCTGGCTACCTGGTACTGCCAAGTCACCTTTGCCTATTTTTCTGACGCCACAAAGAGTTTGCCATGAGCTCAGCTTGCCCTCGCGATCGACCGAGGAGTCTCTTGGGATAAATCGCTTCCAACGTCACTAACCTCCCGCCAGGCTGCAATCATGGCTTCCACACTCGTCCAGAGGGTGTCCGGGAAAAGAGCGTCGACTGGGCTAAGAATGAAGCCGGTTGGACCCAATTTCTTGACGGCAATATGGACAGCGTCGCGAATCTCTTCGCGATTCCCCCCGTATAGTGTTACGGCGCTACTGATACCCCCGGCTACGGCGAGCCGGCCGCGAAACTTTTCCTTTATGACTGCCAAATCGACTTTGTCCTGGACGGGATCAACGTAATAGAGCAGGTCGATATTGGCTTCCAGCAGTTCATCACTCATTGCTAGCGCTCCCCCCGTCATTACGTAGGCGAACAGTGCCCCGCCTTGGTGCGCGATCGCCGCGAGCTTGCTGATGCGCGGCGTCAGGAATTTTTGAAACAGCGCTGGGGACCAGAAGTCGGTAGCACTATACCAGCCGCGTTGCACGACGACGTCCACGCCGCCAATATCAAGCATCATCTCCGTCCGTCGTCGATCAAAATCATAGATAATGTCGATGAGCTCCTGAAAGAAGTCCGGCTCGGTCATTGCCGCCATGACCGTCCGCTCCACACCACACAGCCACACCGCGGCGTCCATGCCAAACGCGCTCCATCCCTGAACCAACACCCCTTGTTCCTGGGCGAATTGTCGAACCTTGGAAATTCGCTCCCGATAGGCTGCCAATTGCCCGGCGCTGGGATCTTGCAGGAGGTACCGCAATTTGGGGAGATCCTCCGGCCCCACTACGGCGTGCCGGACACCGCGAGGAATGTTGAAGTCCTCGAACAGAGCAACACAGGGTGGCTGCACCACCCATCCGGGTCCCACCTCTTCGTCCGTCCGGCGTACAACGTGACGCAGGCTCCCAGCTGGGGTCTGATACTCCCGGCAGAGCAACCAGTGTTGCTCGGTCGGCGTGGGGGGGGGTTGCCAATCCCAGGTGCAAGCTTCTGGGTGCATTCCCCAGGGTGGCGAAACCTCCAACACATCGTCCACTCCCAGGCTTATCCACCGACGCACTCGGTCAAAGTCATCCTCTACCGTCCACGGCTCCGGCAACGTGTGGATATGTTCCAACCGCATCGTGTACCAGAAGGGAACCTCTCGTCCTTTACGCGCCCAGCGCAAGTGGGGCGGAGCTGGCAAACCAAAACACCAACTATATAAAGGCACGTGATCCAATCTTTCATGCCGGATTGCTGCGATCAAACGCTCCCGCGAGTTCATGGAATAGTCTCCCCTCCCTTGGCTCGGATAATGTCAGGCAAAGATCCACGTCACTTTCTCGGAAGCCATGATCACCGACTTTCCCTGCGTGAGTTGCCAACTAACAGGCATCTTTCGTTCGCCAGGCTTGAGATTGCCGCCTGATCAACCACTATCTCTAGAGCCTTGACCACAGGTCAAACTTCCGCCGGAGACGGGCAGCTTACCTGGAAATTCACTGCCGCGGGGGATCGTCAATGTCTGAACTTGATTTCCAATTCCCCATGATTCAGGTCCGTTTCATGAGATACGAATTCTGATTTCTCACCGCGCCAATCCAAGGTAAGCCATTCGCAGCCGGTCATGTTCGCTAAATCGCACAGTGGCCGGCGCCAATCGCCATATGCCGCCATCCAGTGATGTCCTAGTCCATGTTCTGCAATCCAGGACAGAATCTCGTGATAATCGGTCTGGAAATGGACACGCAATGGGTTGCCGGGGAAAACCATGTCGGTTTTGATTGCCTCCCCGTATAAGGCCGCCACACGATATCCCTCCAGCGTGGGCACAATATTGATTAGCGTTACCGGCCCAGGCCGGGCGGGGAACAAGCAACATAGCCCGCAGTTCATCAAACGCACGGGACCGAGGGTTACCTGGGAAGGGCTATCCGCCAGGGAGAACCCGCCAGAGCCGCAATGGGAGAAGATGATCGAATTTTCCGCGGGAATCGGATCGAGCAAGTCGGTATTATGCGTGGGGCAGCCGGTAAGCCTCGTCAGTATCATCATACCCAAGGCGCCATTAATGTCCCCTTCACAGGAAACCGGAATACCCTCCTCGCCCAATAAAGACGCAGCCAGGCACACCTTGCCCATGAGGTGAGGATAGCAGCCGGCGGCAACCGCCGAGAGCCCGAGTTCCCCAATAATTTCCTTAAGGGCTGTGTAGACTTGCAGGGATTCAAGGCCTGCCTCGTCTCCAGCGGTCACGTATCCCACCTCGGCCTTGAGGTCTTTCCACCGTCCAGACACCGAGGTGGAGGAAATATTGGAGGCGCGCTCAAGGAAAACGTGGGTGTCGATCCCCGTAATCCGTGGCCCCAGGAGTTTTTTCAACGCCAGCTCGTGCCCGGTAATCTCCATCATCCCCTGGATCTGTCGTCCCAGAATTCCAATACGGGCGCGGCGCAACTGGCTCCGCACTGCCGCTGCGGCTGCGAATTCCCATGCCCGTCGCAATGCCGGAGGAGCGCATATATGGTCAAACAGGAAGCAGTGCGGCTTGGTGAGCTGCCGCAAAATGAAACCAAGCTGCTGCATGCCGCAAAGCGAGCCCGTTTCCATGCCGGGCCGAGCCCAAGCGATTACGGGGACATCGCATTCTTCCAGCAGATCCAAAACCAGATAGTCCTCAAACCAACTCGCGGCCAGCATACAGGCGGCATCCACGCGCAGATCATAAAAAAACTTGCCGACTTTCACGGCGGATGCAGGGTCGGTTACAGCGACGGGAGACCGGAAGACGGTCAACCTTCCTTCCCCCTGCCCGGCGAATTGTTGCTCGAGTTGCTGCAGAAGCTCGGGAGCCTCTTGGGCTCCAACCTCCAAGGGATTACACACCACGGTAATTCCCAGCCGAACATGGCTATTCTCGTTGTTTCCTATCAAAGCCTCCTCCGTTCCTTCCGCCTTACGCCATGAACCTGATGCCGACATGTGGCCCGGTTGGGTCGCGATGCCCGGCTCCGGTCAGGATTGCAGATACTTTTCTACTACCCTGCGGAATTGCTCGGCCTGGAGATCAACCTCGAGGAATCCGTCGCGCATCGATACGCCAAAGGCTGAGCCCAACCCGGCATCTGAAACTCCGATGCTAATGTTGATCGCCCGCTTCAATAGCTTTTCTGTTTTGGGCAGCATCCCTTTCCAGTACTTTACTTCGCCGCCCGTGTACCTCGGACATGTAAACGGGCATCCCTCTTTCGTGATCGTACGTTTTTCCAGGATTTGCTCCATATTGGCGTAGACATGCCATCCGGAATCGGCCACCACACAGGCGCCGAGCTCTTTAGCCACTCCTCGCGCAATCTCTTCGGTGGGCAGAAACACGGTCAGCAGCGTAGAGCACTCGCCCTCCGGATCGGTGATCTCCCTAAACTCCAGACTGGGAAGACCATCTATAGCGGCCTTGAATCGTTGCTTGTTAGCATGCAGGTGGGATTTTATGCGCTCCAACTTGGACAACTGTGCCAGCAGCACCGCGGCGGTGAGCTCCGTCATCCGAAAATCCAAGCCCACAAAAGGCCGCTTACCAACCTCCACTCCTTGGCGCAGCGGCGAGTGACCTTGGTCATGAAGGCCAAAAAAGCGGCGGTATGCCGCCTCGTCACTTGTCACCACCATCCCCCCATCCCCAGCGGTGATGGTCTTAAAGATATTAAAGCTGTAGGTTCCGGCGTGTCCGATGCTGCCGACCGCACGGCCCTTGTAGGACGCGCCAAAGGCCTGCGCGCAGTCCTCAATGAGAATCAGGCCGTGTTCATCCGCGATCGACTTCAATTCGTCGAGGCGTGCCGGGTTGCCCAGCATATGCACAGCCATGATTGCCTTGGTGCGGGGTGTGATCTTTCGGCGCACATCCTCCGGATCCAGATTCAGTGTGCGGTCAACTTCTGCCAGAATTGGAATTGCCCGGGCATAGATGACCGATGACATGCTGGCAATAAATGTATAACCCGGCACAATGACTTCATCACCGGGACCAACACCCAGTCCACTTAGAGCAACGAATAGAGCTGTTGTCCCAGAATTGACAGCAACCGCGTAGGGCACTCCAGCCAACTCGGCGACCTTTTGTTCCAGCTTGTACACCTTGGCCTTGAAGGAGGGATTATCAGTGCCGCCATAGCGAAATAGGTAGCCTGCTTCCAGCACCTCCAGAACTTCCCTCTTTTCTTCTTCACCGATAAGTTCCATGCCAGGTCCCGGCATTTTAGCCTCCGATCTTAAGACGAGTGTCCGTTGAGCGAGCATTTCGAACTAATGACCTTTGGCGTTCCGTGGCGCTACGATTCCATATTATGATGATCGATCAACGGGCACGGCATATTTACACCCTCCCACTCACCCTGTCAAGCAGGTTGATTCACGTTTTGTCGTTAGCTAAGAACAGCACGGTGATTCACGGTAATTCACAGCACCTTAATTCTTTGCCAACCGTTTCTTCTCGAGGATCGATTCCAGACGTTACTGGGGTTCATGACGGGTGACGCTCTTAACACCCTGGACCGTACGCCGTGGGATGGATTTGGTTTGGTTGATGCGAGCGCCGAACAGTTGTGCAATAATCCATACTCGGCCAGTTAGTTGATCGCTCTGAATCTGAAAAAGTGTGGCTATTCAGAATGAGAGGCTGAGGTTGATCGCAAGTTGCGGCTTGACAAGCCATGTCGCCTCGCCTGTCGATGACACGCTCACCCCATGGAGTTGAAAAATGCAGAGAGTATTCGAGCCCTTCGCCACCGTGACCCTGCGCCGGATGATCGCCGACCGGATCGAGGAAGCAATCCTCAACGGCAATCTTCGGGAAGGCGAGAGGCTCGTGGAACGCCGCTTGGCGAGTCAATTCGGGACGAGTCTAACTGCCGTCCGTGAAGCTCTCATTGCCCTTGAGGCGGATGGGTTTGTGTGCAAGAAACCCAATGCCGCAACTTATGTCACCAAATTGACGCACGATGCCGGGAAGAAGATTTTCGCCGTTCGCAAAGTCCTCGAAGTATTTGCCGTGGAGCAAGCAGCACGCCTGGCAACTCCAAGTCAAATTAAAGAACTGGAAAAAGCCTATGCTGAGTTGTTGAATACAGCTCGGGCGAAGAAAAGAGAACTGTTTCTGCAGTCCGACTTCGCTTTCCACGGAAGGATCTGGGCGATTGCCGACAACGAATACATAGAAACAGCCCTTCGGCGTATTCTGGTTCCCATTTTCGCGTTTTCCGCCATGAGGATTCACTCAGGTGAAGCATTCGATCTCACGCAGGATGCCCAATCCCACCTTCCTGTCCTGGAGGCGATCAAGGCGAAAGACCCCGCTTTAGCACGGAAGCGCTTTCTGGGCGCGCTGGACGACTGGTACGCAAGCATCGAGGCGTATGTGCTGTCAAAATCCAACCAGGTGAAATGACCCCCTGCGCGTTAGCGCAATCCAGGTCTCGCCGCTGCGGAAAAACTCCTTGGCGCTCTCATTGTCATCGCCTGGCGTCGATTCTATTGTCAGCACCACTCTGGCGCTCAGCGGGCCGGGGTGGTTACCCGCGGGGAGGTGTTTTTCCGCAGCCCGGGAAGCCCCGCCCTTCCACGCCCCTGGTGTGAAGCCTGGGCTAGAGATGTTCAGGGCGTTTCTGAACGTGTTTGATGGGCGATCGTCAACGCCGCTACTGCCGGCAAATCGCTCAGCCTTCCCATTATTACTCCCACCAGCTTGTGCGCCGTCGACCTGATTGCCACGGGCCACCCAGGCGGGGGGTATCATCGACCCATACCGCTGGTCTAGTCCTGAAAAAACCTCTAAAAAAACATCCCAAAAGAAACCTCTTGACAATACGACAATCTTCCTTTATGACTGTTGCCTCATGAAGATCGATCATCGACCACCAAAAGCGATCTGAAGAGAATATTGGATAGGACACGAAAAGGGATTCTTATGAGCGCTGTGCTAGCAGGAGCGCGCCGAGTCGGGCGAATCTTGCAACTGTCATTGCGTATGGAGTGGGCATCGCTGCCCCCTACAAGCGATCGGGTGCCTGGGATTTAAAAGGAGGAATCAAATGCAATTGACGACTGTTTATAAATGGTTTGTGGCGCTGGTTTGCCACCTATGCGTTCTGGCAGGCTTGGTCCTGTTAGTTCCCACTCTGGGCCATGCCGTGAGCACCGGTGCGATTTTCGGGTCCGTGCTCGATCCGAGCGGTGCACTAGTTCCCCGCGCAACGGTGACCATCAAAAACGAGGCGACCGGTTTGGAACAGTCGGCTACCTCAGATGTGTCCGGCAATTACCTGTTCGACGGCATCCAGATCGGCTCTTACTCCATCATCGTGAATAGTGTGGGGTTCAAGAGGTTTGTGCAGCATGGTATTGTGCTCTATGTTGACCAGAAGTTGCACGTGGATATCAAGCTGGAACTTGGCAACAGCGCCCAGACCGTGACGGTTACGGGCGCAGCCCCCCAGGTCGACACACGCTCAGGGACCATCGCGGACGTTGTGACCTCGTCACAGATCACGGAGATGCCTCTCAATGGGCGAAACACACAGCAACTCATGGCCCTGCAAGCGGGCGTGCAGTATGCGTCCGGCGGGGGTATGCAAAACCAAGCGGTTAATCCTTCCGTCTCGATTTGGTCGATAGCTGGCGCCCGGGCTAATCAGACTGATTACGAACTGGACGGCGGGGACCACAATGATTACTGGACCGGGGTCTCCATGCCCACGCCCAACCCGGACGCCATCCAGGAATTCAGCGTACAAACGAGCAACATCAGCGCTGAGTACGGCCAAAAGGCGGGCGGCGTTGTTAACATGGTATTTAAATCCGGGACCAACAAATTCCATGGCTCGGCTTACGAATACGTCCGCAACAACGCCCTCAATGCCAAGAATTTCTTTGCTCTAACGAATGACGGCCTGAAGCGCAACCAATTCGGCGCCACCCTGGGTGGGCCGATCATTCGCGACAAGACTTTCTTTTTCGTTTCATGGCAGGATACGCGAGTGAGCCAGCGGCCGAGCGCTTCGGGCGCCGTGGTTCTCAGCGCCGCGCAAAAGCAAGGCGATCTCACGGGGACCTTGCAGGAGGTTCACAATCCGTGGGATGGAATTACCTACAACGCCATCGATCCGAGCAACCCCAACGGGCCGAGGCTGCGCACTCAGCTTCCGACGGCCAGCCTGGATCCGGTGGGGCAGAACATGTTGAAGTACCTTCCTCTTCCCAACGCGTCGGGTAACCACTTGACCTACCAAAACCAGGTCAAAGAAAAGGTCCCCGAGTATTCGATTAGGATCGACCACAATTTTCGAGCCAAAGATCGGATATACGGGAGCTGGTTCCGTCAAAACGATGAGACTCCCATCGCGGCCGCTAAAGACAACTTCCTTACCTTGAGTCCTGGTACGCAGTACAGAACGCACGATTTCACAGTGGGGTGGACCCACACCTTCTCCCCCACCGTCATCAACGACTTTCACTACACGATGGCCTACACGCACACGCTTTTTAACAGCGCCTCGGGGTTGATCCCGGGCTTCGACTGGCAAGATATGGGTGCAAAGGTGCCGAAGATCTTCGACGGGCCCCCCTTCATGGTCTTCAGTTCAAGCATAGGGTTTAGCGCCTGGAGTGGGATGCCGGCCGAATGGCCGCGCAATAACCTGCAGTTCAGGGACACAATCGCGGTGGTTCGCGGCAACCACGACATTAAAGTGGGCGCGGATATCATCAAAGGTTTCCACGAGGATGCGGAGTATTGGGATTCAAGCGGCGCCTACAGTTGGGGCCAGGATCGCACCGGCAGCCCTTACGGTGACTTCCTGCTGGGACTTCCGGGGGACTTCAACGAGTACAGCCAAACGATCCTGCCGATGGACCGATACCTGAGGATGTTTTTCGCGCAGGACACCTGGCGGGTGCGGCGCAGGCTCACGCTCGTCTTGGGCGCCCGTTACGAACCGATGCAGAACTGGAAGAGCAGGATGGGCGCACAGGTGGTCTGGGCGCCGGGCCAGCACTCCACGCAATGGCCGAACATGGCACCTGGGACGCTCTACGATGGCGACTACGGCGCCCCTCCGCGTGGGTTCTGGGACCAGTGGGGCGTAAGTAGGCTTGGCCCCCGCTTGGGCTTCGCTTATGACCTAACCGGTGACGGCAAGACCAGCATCCGGGGTGGCCTTGGAACATACCACGACGCCCTGAATAATGCGGGAGAGTCCTGGATGGGGACATCCGTCCCGTTTGTCGCTGGCGTTGACTTCTTCAACCCTTACAGCACCGCCGATCCGTACCGTGGGCAAGTCAACCCGTTCCCCGCTCCTCTTCCCGCACCGCACAATTGGCCGATTGTGCAGCCGACGACGAATGCCATGTTTGATCCGAATTTCCAGACGGCGAAAAACACTCAATACAACCTCACCATCGAGCGGCAATTACCGAAAGACATGATTTTGCGTATGGCCTACGTGGGATCGCTAAGTGGAAATCTCACCCGCGGCCGCAACGCTAACGCCGCGATCTATATCCCTGGCAACAATCCCGATGGCACGCCAATCTCGACCGCGGACGCTGCGAATATCAATGCACGACGCCCGAACCAGGGGTACAACGCGATGTATGAAGCCACTTCCGATGGCCACGGGGAGTTGGACTCACTGCTGGTGACCCTGGAAAAGCGGGTCGGGCGCAACTTGGGTTTCCAGATCAATTACACCTGGGCAAAGCAAATGGACAATGCTTTAATCAGCGGCGATTCACCAACCCACGGTCAACGAAGGAACCCCTATGGCGACGGGAGCGACATCTGGGCTCTTGCGGACCAGGATGTAGCGCACCATTTAGTTGCTAATTTCAACTGGCGGTTGCCCTCTCCCAGCAGCAATGCCTTCCTTCGTCAAACCGTGGGTGGCTGGCAAACTACCGGGATTGTGACTCTCCTGGGAGGACAGCCCTTCACCGTTACCTCCGCAGGTAACGTTAGTTTGACTACCGTCGGCTCATATGCGGATCTCGTTCCAAATTGCAACACGCACACGCGTTCAAACTCGGATCCGCGGCTGGGGTGGTTTAACACTGCCTGCTTTAAGCAGGCAGCCACAGGCACGTGGGGGACCCTCGGTCGCAACACTCTTCGCGGCCCGGGGACTGCCAACGTGGATTGGGGCTTGTACAAGAACTTCAACATTACCGAAGCGCTGAAGCTTCAGTTTCGCTCGGAGTTCTTCAACCTATTTAATCACACCAACTTCGGAAACCCTAGCGCTACCGTCACCGGCACAACCTTCGGCCAGATCTGGGGGGCCGGTGATCCGAGAATTATTCAATTCGCTTTGAGGCTCTCCTTCTGAGCAAAGACACCCGGGTGGTCGTGGCCACCCGGCTCAACATGTTCGTCAGCATTTGTCTTAAGGGAGGGCGGACTGTTCCGCCCTCCCTTAATCTCAGCAGTTCCCAACTCCGGTTGTCTCCGTAACAACTGCCGAGTCCAGAAGGGATCCCACCGCGGTCGCGACCGATCGTCGTTTCTGTTGTCAACAAATTACGCACTAGCTAGCTAGATGTCTGTCAGATCGGATCTAAGTAATGAGGAGGCCAACATTATGAAACAAACGCGGCGCAGCTTGCTGAAGACGGTGGGGACGGTGGCTCTTGTCCCAAGTCTCAAGGGGTTCGGCGAGAGTCAAAGTGGCGCGCACGATGCTAGTGTAGAGAAGCAGGTGGCTTCCGGCGAAGCGCGCAGACAGCAAGAGCCTCTCGATCCGTTCATGCTGCCGGGCGGACGGAACATCAGGGACGAAGAGCATTTCGGCATCATCAACGGCCACATAACCACGGGGGTGAATTACCGGGACGTGGCAAGCCTGAGCGTGCTCGCTGCTCCTCCTTATTCCAGTTCCGATTTCCTTCTGGAGGTAAGGCTCTTCGGTGAGAAGGTGCCCACGAAAAGCTACGAATGGTACCCAGCCGAGGTTCAGCGAAAAGGACAGATGCAGGGGATCGCCGTGTCAACGACCACCTGCCTCGCCCGCGGACTGCGCGGCGGCCTGCTGGAGTTGACACTCCAGAACACAGCAACCGAAAAGAAGAAAATACCCATCCAACTCAATATCCTCGGGAGCTTGGGCTACGTCACTTTTTGGGAGTTCAGCTTTCCAAACACCACGAAGAAGACGACTACGGCTGTTTCAGAAGCGAACCGGGTGGTGCGGGAGAATGACGCCGGCGGCATTGCCATCGGCACGGACATCACAAACATGCGGTGGGAGCCGTGGTCGTCACATTGGGAGGGAGAAGTCGTCCTCTCGCCTGGGCAACGCATAACCCGTTACGTGGCGCTGGCCATGGGCGACAAAGCCGAGTGCCGCAACACTTGTGATCAGCTCTTGAAGAACCCCCTCAAAAAAATCGAAGATTCACGTCGGGCCTCGCGAGAGGCGGTCAACGATCTGTTCTCGAAGTTGCCGAAACTCGAGTCCTCCAACCGCAGTTTGGTGGAGTACTACAATCGCGCCATATTGTGTTTCATCATCAACAAATGGAAGGTCCAAGAGTTTATGCTGAACCCGTTCTATTCCAACGGGGGCATCAAGGGAGGATGCGTAGGCCTCTACTTGTGGGACTTTGGATTTGTCACCGAACTTTTGCCGGTCTACGATCCGGCCGCAACCAAGGAGCACATCAAGGCGTTCCTTAACACAGATGTCACCAAGCACTTTGCCTTTAACCCGATCGACGGCAAGGCCTTTGGTCCGTGGTACCCGGTGAATCAAGAGAAGATTATCCTGTCGATCTACTATTACGTCCGATCGACAGGAGACGTCGGATTCCTCCACGAAACGGTGAATGGGAAAACCGTCCTGGATTGGGTGCGCTTCAACGCTGACTTCGGGGATGATCGCAGCAAACCTGCCGTTCTGGTGGACTACGGCTCCGGCAACAACCATCTCGAACTGAGGGGCAAATATCGTTATGACAATTTCATGCCGGACTTAAACGGACGCAGGTACAACAACTTCCAAGTGGCCTGGAAACTGGGGAAGCTGGCGGGGGAGGACTGGGACTACATGCTCGAGCGCGCGGAGAATCTCAAAGTGTTGTTGAAGGAGACTCTGTGGAGCCCGAAGGACCGGTGGTTCTACTTCATGTATACCAATGGCGAGAAGGAACTGAGATACATGAACCAGATGTTCAAGCTGGTGGGAAGCAAAGTGCTCGACAAGGAAGAGGAGGACGGACTGCTTAGCCATCTGAACGACGAAGAATTCCTTTCGGCTTACGGAATGCATAGCATGTCAAAGCAGGACCCGGCCTTCGATCAGGTCGATATCGACTGCGGAGGCGGCGGCGACTACGTTGCCTTTACCCCCCGAATAGCGAAGCTGTTCTATCAAGCCGGGTACACGGCGCAGGCCGATGAACTCGTGAAGCGAACGTTGTGGTGGGGGGAACGGTTGCAATATTGGGGAGATTCGATGGTCGCCAACCAGATTGAGTATCGAAAGGATACCCCGCTGCAGAACTCAATCGCTTCCAGTGAGGGTGCGCATTGCATTATCTTTGGCATGTTCGGAGTCGATTTGGATTTGGATGGGAACCTCGCGATCAATCCCAAACTGCCCATCTGGGCTCCGGACGCACTCCTGAAAGGCCTGAAGCTGAGAGGTGCGAATATCGACGTTGCTGCCACCCGGAACGAGTTTACTGTGAAGATCGGCCGTCGCGTACTCCGGTCCAAGGTCGGCACGCCCGTGCGCATCGCGAATAGCGAGCTGATGGCGGCGAAGCGGACCGAATCCACTTGAACTGAATTCTAGCTTGTATCGGACAGGGGGAAAATGGCGATGCTCACAACCTTGCTAACCGACCGTGAGAATTACTTGCGCGCTCTAGAGTTCCGGGGACCGGAATGGATCCCGATTGCCTTCGAACTGCTCCCCTCGGTCTGGATGCGCCACGGCAGGGCACTGGTAGATCTGGCCCGCCGGTACCCCCGAGCATTGCCGAGCGCCAATCCCGAGGACTACTACTCGAAGGACCTCGCACAGTTCACCGAGGTAGGACGGACGTTCCGCGACGACTGGGGCTGCATCTGGGCCTGTGCCCAGCCCGGAATCCTCGGGCAGGTGGTCTGCCATCCCTTCAAGGATTGGAAGGCCCTTGACACCTTCCAGCCGCCCGACCCGAGCGCCCAGTACGATTGGCGCGCGCTCCGCGAGAACACCAAGAGTCAACGGCGGAACGGTCTCCTGACCCGTGCCCATTACCTTTTCACACAAGGTGGTTTCTTCGACCGCCTTCAGTTTCTGCGGGGGCTGGAGAATCTTTTGGTAGATTTTCTCGAGGAGCCGCCGCAGGTTGCCCGGCTGGTCGAGATGGTCCTCGATTACAACCTGAAACACATCCGGCTGTGGAATCAAATCGGCGTCGATCAGTTCTATTTTCATGGCGATATCGGAACCCAGCAGGGGTTATTGATGAGTCCCGCAACCTTTCGGAAGTTCCTGAAACCAGCCTACCACGAGATGTTCTCGGCCTGCCGTCGGGCAGGCGCGCACGTTTGGTATTCGTCCGATGGGTGCATTCTTCCTGTGATCGATGACCTGATCGAGTGCGGTGTCACTCTGCACGACCCGCAGGTCCGCGCCAACACCATCGATGGCATCGTCCGAACGTACAAGGGCAGGCTGTGCGCCCTTGTCGACATCGACGAGCAAATGTTGCCGTTTTGCACGCCGGAGGAGATCCACGGGCAGATCCGGGAGGTGGTCGAAAAGATGGCCAACCCGGAAGGGGGTTTGATGATCTACGCAATCCCCAGTGCAGATGTACCGCTTCTGAATATCGAGGCCCTGTGCACGGCATGGGAGAAGTATGCAAAGTAGCGTCGTCGCCATATCGCCACACCCAATCACTGGCATTCGCTACAGGCAATATGGGCATGCCAAGCAGGCAAGGACGTTTACGTTGAAAAGCCTCCCTCCCATACGGTAGAGGCAACAACCATCTGGAACTTAGGACCAAGTATCGTTATGACAACTTCTATCCGGATCTCAACGGCCGGAGGTATAAGAGCTTTCGATTGGCCTGGCAGCTCGGAAAACAGGCCGGACAGAACTGGGATGATCTCCTGGAGCGAGCCGGGGCCCTTAAGGTCCTGTTACTGGACCATTCGTAACATGAGCTCCAGGGAATTCGCGAGAAATGTCGGAGGGAGGGTGACTGACCTGGGAGACACCAGTCGCGATCTATCCTATGCTGGGAACTCCTCATCCGGCGCTCCGAGCCACTCCCTCTTCGAAAGGGGGCGTGGGCAGTAATTCACGGTTTATCTCCCCTGGCCCCTTTGCGGGGGCGCGTCACCCGATTCTGCAGAGATCAATGGAGGAGGCTACTATCATGAAGCACACGCGCCGGAGCCTACTGAAGGTCATAGGCACTGCCGCACTTGTTCCCAATGTGGATGGGCTCGCGGCGCATCAGGCCGGCGCTCCGCTTGTCCGCACGGGAAATTCGACACCTGACGCGCGAACTGGCAGGGGCGGTGAATTGCCAGACCCCTTCATGTTTCCGGGCGACCGCAACATCCGGGATGAAGAGCATTTCGGCATCATCAATGGGCTCATCGCCACCGCGGTGAACTATCGGGACATCGGAAGCCTCAGCGGCCTGTATGCTCCGCCTTATGCGAGTTCCGATTTCCTGTTGGAGATGAGACTCTTCGGCGAAAAGGTCCCGACGAAAAAGTACGAATGGAATCCTGCCGAGGTTCCACGCCAGGGAGAAGTCCACGGCATCGCAGTGTCCACCAGATCTTGTTTCGTCCGGGGGGTGCGGGGCGGCCTGATGGAGCTGACACTCCGCAACTCGAGTTCGGAAAAGAAGCGAATCCCCATCCAACTGAACTTCCTCGGCAGCCTGGAGTACCTCAAAGTCTGGGAATTCAGCTACCCCAACACGACGAAGAGCCCGACCACGGCCGTTTCCGAGGGCAAACGAGTGGTGCGGGAGAACGCCGGCGGCGCCATGGCATTGGGCACCGATATCGCCGCAATGAAGTGGGAACCATGGTCTTCGCATTGGGAAGGCGAGGTCGTCCTGGCGCCCGGGCAGAGTGTGACCCACTACGTCGCGTTGACGATGGGCGACCGCAACGACTGCCGTACCGCCTGTGACCAGCTCTTGCAGAATCCCGCGCGCGCGATCGCCGATTCGAGAAAAGCTGGCCAGGATGAGGTTCAGGACCTGTTTGCCAAATTGCCGAGACTCGAGGCCGCCAATCGCAGCCTGGTGGAATACTACCATCGGTCGCTGGTGTGTTTTGTCCTGAACAAATGGAAGGTCCCCGAGTTCGTGCTCAACCCCTACTATTCCACCGGGAGTATCAAGGGCGGCTGCGTCGGCTGCTTTCTGTGGGATTACGCCTGCGCGCCGGAACTCTGGCCTCTGCTCGACCCGGCCGCAACCCGGCAACACATTAAGAGATTCCTCAGCGTCGATTTCGCCAAACACAATGTCTTTAACCCCATGGACGGCGAGGCGGCGGGGCCGTGGTATCCGGTGAACCAGGAGAAGATCGTGCTGCTGATTTACCACTACGTTCAGGGAACCGCGGACGTTCAGTTCCTGAGTGAAGTAGTCAATGGTAAGTCGGTTCTGGACTGGGTGCTCTACAGCGCCACTTTCGGCGACGATCCCAACAAACCGGCGGTACTGGTGGACTACGGGACCGGGAATAACCACCTCGAGCTAAGGAAGCAGTATCGCTACGACAACTATTACCCCGACCTGAACGGGCGGCGATACAAAACCTTCGAATTAGCCTGGGAGTTGGGGAAACTGGCGGGGAAGAACTGGGACTTCCTCTTGCAGCGAGCCGAGGCCCTGAAAGCTCTGCTGAAGGACACCCTGTGGAGCCCCAAGGACCGCTGGTTCTTCTTCATGTACCTCAATGGTGAAAAGGAACTCCGGTACACGAACTACATCTTCAAGATGATTGGCAGCAAAGTCCTTGACAAGGAACAGGAAGAAGGCCTGGTGAGTCACTTGAACGACGACGAGTTCCTTTCGGCCTATGGGCTGCACAGCATGGCCAAGCAGGATCCGGCGTACGACCAGGTGGATATCGACAACGGCGGGGGCGGCAACTACGTGGCCTTTACGCCGAGGATTGCCGAATTTCTGTATCAGGCCGGGTACACGGCGCAGGCCGAGGAGATCCTGAAGCGCACGCTGTGGTGGGGGGAGCGCCTGCCCTACTGGGGCGACTCCCTAGTGGCCAACCAGATCGAATACCGCAAGGACACGCCTTTGCAGAACGATATTGCCGCCGGCGCGGGCGCGCAGTGCATCATCTTTGGGATGTTCGGGGTGAAGCTGGCGCTGGACGGCACCATTACCATCAATCCTAAGGTGCCGGCCTGGTCCCCGCAGGTTGCGCTGAAAGGCCTCAAGCTGCGCGGGTCATGCCTCGACATTACTGCGTCCAGGCACGACTTCACGGTCACGATCGGCAAGCGCGTACTACGATCCACGATTGGCACGCCAGTGCGTATTTCGCCCCGTGGAACGTCAGGCGCTTGAGCAGCAGACCTATCTGCACCTTCTCCGGCACGACAAAGGGTTCGCGGTAAGTTCCGCGCACTAATGGCCCCTCTACTCCGGTGTGAGCCCCTGGACATTCCGGCAATCCCTCAGCGCCACCTTGCTGCCATCGGCACTACGGACCTCTGCATTGACGAACGTCCAGTTCACTGCGTCCTGAATACGACCGGCGCTTTGCGTCTCGATGCGAAGGTTCGTGAATTTGAAGTCTTCGAGAGGCGCATCAGCACGGGCACTCACGTTAAACGCCTGCCGGGCTCCGGTGGCAGTGACGTCCGCAATGGCGATGTTACGAAAATGGGGCAGGCCTTTCTCAGGCGGCACGGGTTCCGTGATCACCTTCCAATACGGAGGAACCTGCTGCATTCCCGGCGGCAGGCTGGCGTAACCATAAATTGGGAACCAGTTCAGGTTGACGCCGATGGGGGTTGCTACACCTTCCATGCGCATCCCGCGAACGACGATGTCCTGAATGGTGCCGCCGCGTGTCCTCGCGGATTTGAAATAGATGCCCAAGGGCACCGGCTTCAATACGGTGATCCGTTCAACGCGCACGTCGCGGAAGCCGCCGGACGTCTCGCTCCCAATGGTGAAGCCTGCTGCCCCATCCCGGACGGTGCAATCCCGAATCACGACGTGCTCCGTGGTCCGGTTCACGCGCAAGCCGTCGGCGTCCCGGCCCGCCTTCAGGCAGAGTGCATCGTCGTTGCAGGAAATGTCGCGATGTTCCACCAGGACGTGCGCCGAGGAATCAACGTCCACACCGTCGGAACTCGGGCCGCGTCCGCCGATGTTATTTCGAATGGTGAGCCCATCCACCGTCACATCGTGGGAAAAGCAGATGTGCACCGTCCAGAAGGCCGAGCGTTCCAGCCGAACCCCCTCCAGCCTGACCTTCGAGGACTTGTAAATCTGGATCAGCCGGGGCCGCTTACAGTCGTAGTCCGCTGCCCAGCGGAGCCCCATTTTCTCGTACGCGTGGCATAGCGTCCAGAATCTATCCCACCAGAACTTGCCGTCACCGTCGATCACGCCTTCGCCGAAGATGCGGACGTTTGCGTGCCCATATACGTTGATGAGCGCCGAGGGCCACATCATCTCGATGCCGGCGATTCGCGTCCACATCTCCGGATACGCCGCGAGGGACTGCGCGCCGCGAATCACCACATCCCTATCCACTCGCAGGTTCACCCGCGATTTCAGGTAAAGCGATCCCGTAATGTAGACACCGGGTGCAAACACCACGGTGCCGCCACCCGCTGCCGCGTCGATGGCTTTCTGAATGGTCACAGTATCCAGAGTTTTTCCATCGCCCTTCGCGCCGTAATCTTGCACCCGGAACACCGGGGCTTGTTCTGTGGCAGCCCAAACTGTCCTCGGAATTCCGACGATGCCACTCAGGGCCGCCAAGGCTGCGTTCTTTGCAGCGCCAGTCTGAAGAAACTTGCGCCGTGTAAGTCCCGAAACTTCCTCCATAATTCCACTCCCCCGTGGTGGATTCAGAGCAGGCCACCCAGTAATCGTCTTTGAGAAGCAACGATTGGAGTTATGGCGACGTGAAGTCGCCGCCACCTCGTCAAACTGGCCTTTTCCCGCAACCAGTGAAGCCCCGTCCTTCCGAAACCTGGTAAGAACTCCGGGCTATACCTTCTCCGGCACGACAAAGGGCTCGCGGTAGGTTCCGCGCAGCAGGCGGTTGGCTTCTTCATCGCCGATGACTTGTTCCGTCTCCGCATCGAAGTTGAGCGTGCGCCCGAGGCGGTACGAGACGTTGGCTAGATGCACCAGAGCGGAGGAGATGTGCCCCTCCTCGATGGGAGCGTGCAGTTCTTCCTTCTTGCGGCTGCGCACGCAGGCGATGAAGTTCTCCCAGTTATTCCCCGCTTGCACCAGGTGCGGGCCGGGCTCCTGGTCGGGGCCCAGCCACGTCTTGTAGGAGTCGTAGCCATCCATGGCCATGTAACCCTTGGAGCCGTAGAAGATGTTCCCCACGGTCTGGACCGAGGGTTTCCTTTGTGGACTCGCGGCCGTTGCCGCGGCGCCGGGAACGATGGGGACGCCCTCGCTGCCGAAGGCCGGCGTGCCAATATCGGCTTCGTGGTTGGTATACCAATGGCGCACTTCAAACTCCAATATCCGCCGCTCGCCGCTGGGCAGCCTGAACTCGTACGCGGCATTGAGCGTGTTCGGGGTCTCCTGATCGTCGTCGAACATGAAGTGCCCGCCGACGGCGGAAATCCTGGTGGGCCACTTGACGCCCAGCCCCCAGCGGGCCAGATCCATTTCGTGGATGCCTTGATTGCCCAGGTCGCCGTTGCCGGTGTCCCAGAACCAATGCCAGTTGTAGTGGAAGCGGTTGCGCGTGAACGGCCGCAGCGGGGCGGGGCCGGTCCAAAGGTCGTAGTGTACACCTTCCGGCACCGGCTCGGTGGGAGCTTTGCCGATCGTGTCCCGCACTTTGTAGCAAAGGCCGCGCGCCATGTAGACATCTCCAATCAGTCCTGCGCGCATTTTCTGCACGCCCTCGATGACGGCCACGCCCGAGCGGCTGTTCGTGCCGTGTTGAACAATTCGATTGTACTTTGCGGCGGCCTTCACCAGTTGACGGCCTTCCCAAAGGTTGTGGGAGCAAGGCTTCTCGATGTAGGCGTCCTTTCCTGCCTGGCACGCCCAGATGCCAATCAGCGAGTGCCAGTGATTGGGCGTGGCAACGGAGACGGCATCAATCGACTTGTCTTCGAGCACCTTCCGGACATCGGTGTAAGTTTTGGGCTTGGGCATGCCCAGTTTCTCCATGTTGTCGAGGCGCTCACGCATAATGTTCTCGTCGACGTCGCAGACTGCGGCCACCGACACGTCGGGCATCTTGCCGTACCGCTGCACGTGTCCATATCCCATCCCGCGCAGCCCCACCACGCAAACCTGCACGCGGTCATTGGCGCCCAGGATTCTCTTTGGCTGGGTAGCAATGGCAATGCCGCCCAGGGCAGACAACCCGGCGCCGGCCCTGGCGCCGTTTTGCAGAAACTCCCGACGGCTGATCTCCGATTCCTTGCTCATGATTTCCTCCTCCTTACCTGGGTACTCGTATAATTACTGCGGGGCAGAATAGCGGCCGTAAGCTCCGGCGACATCGGCCTCACCGGCGTTGCCGGAGTGAATTAATACGCGGTAGCGCAGCACCATTGTCCCGCCCGCTAGAATGGTGACGCCACCATCGCGAGTCTTGTCATTATAGAAATCGTGCTCACCAAACGGGTTCACCGCGAATAAGCCATAGCCCCGGGCATGCCAATACGTGGGGTGCTTGGGGTTCGAAGGGTGGTCAAAAATAGCGATGCCGAGTTTCTCTCCCGCCACCGTACCGGAATAGTCCACCCAGTTAGCTCGTTTGCCCCAAATTTGCTTTTCGCCCACGGCGCCTTCAGAATTTGACATGTAGCCGCCATCTGGCTCCTGCAAAGCGGTAGCTAGCCGTATGGCAAAGGTTCCTTCCTTCGTGTCCTCCATCTTGACCGGTCCGTTCGTGGCATGGATAAAGAACTCGCAGTCGATGGTCCGAGTTGATGCGTCACCTCGAAAAGTGAAGACTTGATCTTCGCGGGCGATGACCTTGCCATCGGGACCTACAAGATTGAACAACGCGCGAATGCTTCCCGATTCCCGCCCGCCCCGCGCCTTCTTGATCTTCCGAAGCACCGAACGGCCAGCAGGCAAGCCCTCGGTGGTGCGCTTGACGTGGTGGGCGGAATCTTGAGTCTCACTACCGGGTTTTTCTTCCGCCCAGAAATCGACCCCATTGATACTGCCGTGTCCAAAGTACATTGCGCGATGATGGGGGTGGTCGGTCCTCTCTCCCGGAATGTCCTTCCGCATTGGGAAACCTCGCGTCACGACTGTCCCCTGCGGGCTGCGCAGCGGGTGGAGATAAGGTTTGGGTGATTCTGGGCCAAAAAAGTAGGATGTGAAGGGCTGCCCCCCGATAAGAACATCAATTCGAGTGCCTTGCCACTCCAGTTTTACGGGCAACCCCTCGCCCTGGACAATTGGGGCGAAACCCATCATAGCGATGATCAAGGCCAAGAGCATACGAGCGTTTCTGCTTGAGACCATCAGTTCACCTCAATAGGGAGTCACGGCATATGAAAACCCACCCGCATCAGCTCACCAGGGGCGGCGGTCGCAACCGTGGCTCGCCGTCGGTTCCCGCGAGAATCGAGAAGCCCATCAATCGTGCCGATTGATAGTCGATGATCGAGCATGTTATACTCCTTCGCAATCGGCGTCAATAGTGGTGTCGAGGGCTGTCGAGGGCGGTAAGGGGCCAATGGGCCAGGTCAAGCTAGGCACTGAAAATACAGAGATGTCGGGAGTCGAAGTCCGATGGAGAAGATATTCGATACAGATAGATTAACCAAGCGTGAGCGCGTAGAGAGGACTCTGAACCTGCGCCCAGTAGACCGTGTGGCCATCCATGATCAACTCAGTTACAACGCCAAGGTCATATCACTCTACACGGGCAAGCCGTTCCAGGGATTTGAGTACGATTATGCGGATATCTGCACCGTCATCCGGCAAACGCTCGATGCCTGCTTTCCGGTGATCGCACCACTCGGTACTGCCAGGCTTACGAACAGCGATGGTTTTGTGATTCAGCACGATAATTGGCACTCCGTGACCGTAGCCCGTCCCTTTGGCGATGTTGCAGGAGCGAGGGAATTCTTGCTGCGCAAGACCGATGGTTTGCGCCGCGCCGGCCGCCAGGTTGAGTACGGATTTCCGCCCGGGATCGAGCCGAAAGCAGCCGACAAATCCCGGTTCGAACCCGAACGAGAACGCGAAAACTACCACCGCTACATGCGGGCACTTCAGGTGCATATCGGCGAAACCGTCATCATCGACTTCAGTCTGCAAGTTGGTTTCTGCGATTGCTGGTCTCAGTTGGGGCTCGATACTTTTATCTGGCTGTACGACGAGGACCCGCAGGTCGTTTCAGATTACATCGAGGCATATACCGATAGCGAGATTCGCCGATTGCACGCAATCGCCAACAGATCGCTGTCTCCGGTGATTCTCATTCCCGAGGATTTCGCGTCCAAAAGTGGTCTCATCTTCAGCCCAGCCTTTTTGCGCAAGGAGCTTTTCCCCCGATTGCGCCGCATGACGGAAGCGTGGCATAGCCACGGGGTTAAGGTTATCTTTCACAGCGATGGCAATTTCAAGCGAGCTATACCCGATTTGGTTGATTGTGGGGTTGATGGTTTCTATTGTCTCGAACCTGCGGTAGGAATGGACATCGTCGCGCTGAAGAAGGCCTGGCCCGACCTTGTCTGGGCCGGCGGAATCGACGGCGTGGATCTCATGGAAGGGGGCACTCCTGAACAGGTTCGAAGGGAAGTGCGCACGACAATATTGGAGACGGGTGCACTTCAAAGTGGCGGAATATTTGTGGGCACATCGAGCGAAGTGAATCCCCTCGTCAGACCCGAAAATTTTAAGGCCATGGTGGACTCGGTCGGAGAAGTACTGAACCCAGACTTCACCGAGTTGTGAACTGCCCCCAGAGGTTTTTCTTGACAAACCCGAGCGGGCATCTAGAATTCTGCCGTTTCGTCAATGCTCGATCATCACGAGTGAGGGAAGGTCAAAACGATGATTTTCCAAAATGAGATGCCGTTCTCAGAGCCAAACTTAATCACTCGAAAGGTTGCAAGAGTACTCGAAGGCGGCAATCAGTGGCTTAGCGGAACATGAGCAGATGCGCCGACCACAGACGAAGTGGATCCAGTGACGCTCAGAGGCCAAGAGAAATCCTACCTTATATCAAGATCCTTCTCGTGCCAGATCCGCATACATTCCAGGTCGACCCTATTTACCATGCCGAACAAAAGATCTAAATATAGACGCCCTTGCGCCGATTCTTTTAAAGACCGTTGGATATCGCGGCCATCTGCACTTTTCTGGAGAGTGGAATAGCAGCCGGTGAGATCGCTGCCAAGTGAGGAGCGACCCTTGCCTCCTTTCATCTCGGAAACACAGCGCCTCAGGAGAAACTGTGGCAGCTCTGCTTCACCCTTTATGTCCAGGCCCGGGCGGCGTGGAGCAAGGGCTGGTCCGGCTGTCGAACGATGGTTTGGGAGGCCTGTTCATATTCGTTCCCGACACGAAAACGGCGGTGGCGAATCACCAGCTTGCCCAATTCGCACGATACCCGCCTTCTTTTTAAGATGCATTGTTAGGGGGTTCTCTCCAAGTATCCAGTGAGTACCCCTTGAAGAATTCAAACAATATAGCTCTGAGCCTGAACGGTCTGCAGACGAAGATCCTGAACTTGTCGGCGGATGCGAATGCAAAGATTTCGGGCGAGTCCTCGCTGACACTAACTGCCCCGGTCTATACGGCTGTCCACGAAGCGGTGTACGCAAACGACATGTTGGATGTGATTAACGGCACCTCAGGCTCGCGGGGTGCTGTTCACGCACTCAAGTATAGTGACGCTTCGATCAACGAAACACTGCCGTAGTAGAGGCAACCAACGCGGTGAGCACTACCGGTTAATGCTCGACGAATTCGAAAAGTAGATTCGCCGGTCGCCTCGCCTGCGAAGTATTGACTTGAATACCGGCCACTTGCGTCCCGCTTGCGGATGTTTGTCAAGACCTTTGAGGCTGTTTCGGTTCCCGGGATCACCAATGAGCAGCGCGGTTTCCTGCAGGCCTTTTCGACCCGAGCAGCTTCGTTGCGCCAGACCCTCGGTCTGATCCCTGCATATCCCGATGCGCTAAACTATTGGTGCGAAAGGGGGGACTCGAACCCCCACCCCTTGCGGGACCAGATCCTAAGTTTAGATCCTGCCACTGATTCTGAACCGCTTCAACAAGTTACATCGGCAAATTCCGAACAAGTCCGGCAAAATCCGCAACCCAGCCGCAAGTCAATTTCCTCCGGTAACGCCCCGCCCATTGAAGAAACCAGGAAAGGACGTGAAGAATGATGCCACTTTCGCCGGAGTATTACTTTTGCACGTCGCGACGCTCGCGCCTTGTCCAGCATTGGGAATTCGCTCGGCTTCCTGATCCCCGAGCCGCATACCCCCTGTCTCCTAGCCAATGCTTTGCTTCGCTCACGTTGATGCTCCCACAGATTGGCAGCACCATGCAAGGTGGCAAGAAACTCGAAACCATCCCTATGGCTTGCGAACAGAGCGGAGATAACAACCAGACAATTGCCTACCACGCCGAACCTCTCGTACTTTGCGGCTCCCCCTTGCACTGCCTCCCGGTCCGGGAGTTTGTTCATCACCGTCAGAGTAGCCAGTTCTTTGTGGAGCTCGTTGGCAACCCCCGTTTTGGACCGGCCTTCGACCAGGACCTGCCAGACTTAGGATCAAAAAATAGCCCCACTTCAGACGACCCCAAGAAAAAACCTCCATAAAGAGTCAACGGCTTAGTAATCTCGGTTCCACGTCGAGTCGCCTCCGGTTGGGCACATCGGAGAGTCCGTTTTAAGTTCTAGCCATCGCTCCGTCGGCGATGCGGTACACGTGTGCAATTCTTGGAGCTTCCTGTGGTTTTGTCGCACATGCCGGGCAAAGAGACTGGTAGTTCCCCCGCGAACAGCCGCACACAGGGTATGTCGGGCTTCGCACCCGTGGGGTCGATACTTGACACGATTTCGATCACCAAGCTCAGGCTCAAGCAACTCGACGCCATCCAACTCGTCCGCGAACAACGTGAGAGCGGAAAGCAGGAGTTGGCGTACCACGCCCGCCCATTTGTGCTCTGCGGACTCCCCTTGCGCCGTCCGGCGCCCGGCGAGTTGGTTCATCGTCGTCAGAACGGCAAGTTCTTTCTGGAGGTCGTCGCCCATCCACGTTTTGGTTTGCCCTTCGGCCAGGATCGCCTGATTCCGATCTGGGTCGCGACGTTGGCCGTGAAGCAAAAGAGTCGTACCGTTCACTTTCAACGAGCGGCCCAGTTACTCGAGTTCCTGCAACTTCCAAAAGATGGCATTCATTACCGTCGCCTCATTCAGGGTTTTGAGCGCATCTTTGCCGCTAGCATTTTCTTTGACACCGATGAAGATCGGGCCGCTAGCCAATGTTTCGACGTCGCCAGGTTCCATTTTTTTGATCGCATGGAGCTCTGGTTCAACCGCGCAGAGCCTCACGACTCTCCAGCACCTGATCAGGCCGATAACGTAGTTACACTGAGCGACAGCTTCTATGAGGAGGTCAATCAGCACCCGATTCCAGTGGAGCGGCAAGTTGTCGCCGGCCTGGCTAACGCCCCCGGGTTGCTCGACTTCTACGTCTGGATCGTCTGGAAAAGTTGGACGGTGAAAACAGGCCCTGCTCGAATACCCCTCTTTGGTCCCCAGGGCTTGCAAGGCCAACTGGGTGCTGCGACCTATTCCCGGAACAAGCGATTCCGGCAGACCCTTCGCCGTTGGCTTCAGAGAATCAAGCTCTTTTGGCCTGAGTGCCCTGCAGCACCATCCCCTGATGGGAAATTCCTCATTGTTCACTCTTCGAGTCAATCTCCAGCCATTCATCAAGCGTCCGCATAACTCGCTGAGACCCTCACGCACTCAGGCGAGGAAGCCACCAAGCTGGCCAGAGAGAAGCTCCAGAAGACTGAGGATGACCGGATCCCGAGTCAAATATTGAAAAAGTGTTCACTATTGGTTCCTTCTGCCCGCTTCAAGCTGGACCCCTGAGATGGCCCTTGGGTTGTTGAGGATTCGACCTGGGAAGTCGCCTACCCATTTTGGCAATCCTCGCGTTTGGCGGCGTTTCGGCGCGGGATGGGCGTTTATCGGGCCGAATCCAGTTAGGTACCCAATCATCATAGGTTCCGAGTCCACGTCGCTCACGCAGAACTCCGGATTGGCCCTGCGGATTCTTCTATAGACCTTATCAGTTAGTTGGAAAATGTGGGATGATGCATTACCTTCTCAATTCGTGCTCTTAACTTGTCCTGTTGAGGATGAAGGACTGCTCGAAAGAGGGTCGGAAGCCCTTGAGCAGGCCGCGTATGGCCTTAGGGAGTCCATCTCCAAGCCGCCGCAGCCAAACTAGGTTGCAATCTGCCTAAGCAAAGGTGAGCAGCCACGCTACCGTCTTTATTCCTCAGCCTAGCTGCTTCACCTTGCACTCAGATCATATCGAGGCTCGTTCCACTCGTTTGCGATTCTGCGGCTGAGGGGATGGCCCGGATGGCGCGTCGTGCTTCCGTCTATCGCACTGGAGCGGTTCGTCGCATTCTAAACCACATGCGGCGTCATCTGGGGGCAGTTAGGACTGGTTGGTAAAGCCGTTAACTTGGGCATCGCCATTCGGGACATGCAGCAGGGTGAAGACTATCCTCGCAAATCTGTGCTCCCAGACGAAATAGTGGCGCTCTGGGTGCTGTCACTGGCAAGGACTAGCTGCGCCTACCGCACTAAGCCATGGAATTGGGGGCTTCCATCTGGCTCTCAGGCCGGTGGATATTGCAGCAGCAGTTCCTTTTACCCTTTCGGCAAGCCAAGCACAATTGTCGGGGGTGATTTGGGACACTGTGCCCGATACGCTTAGGGCGGCAAAAGCCTTGCCTAGATGGTCAAATATTGGAGCCGCAATGCACCTCAAGCCAATCGCATATTCTTCGTCGCTCAACGCCCATTGGACATTCCTAATTTTGTCCAGTTCTAATCTCAGTTTACGGGGCGAAGCAATCGTATTCTCATTGTGCCGGGGGAGCCCATGTTTCCTAATTAGTTGTTCGAGTTCTTCGTCGTCCAAGTTGGCGATTATTGCCTTCCCCAATGCTGTGCAATGTGTATGCATCCGTTTGCCCGGCCACGTGGGGATCGGACACGAACTAGGAGAATCGACTTTGCCAACAAGAACTGACTCGCCTTGATCGAATATCGACATATGCGTTGTCAGTTGGGTTGCCCGCATCAATGCCTGCAAGTGCGGTGTCGCTTGTTCGCATAATTCGACCTGACCAAGCGCAGTGCTTGCCATGGGGAGTAATTTTAGGTCCAAGACGAACCTATGCGTTCTTTCACACCGGCGCAGATAACCGCACCGCGCAAGCGTAATGACCAAACAGTGGACTGAACTCTTAGGAAGACCTGATCTGCGGACGAACTCCGAAACGGTAAGCCCATTTGAGGTCCCAGTCAGCATTTCGAGCAGAGCCAAACCCCTTTCCAAAGCAGGGACGGATTGGGTTTTAATTTCGCTCATGGTGATCAACCTCCTGCGGTTGTGGGAATCACGCGCGGATTGTTCCTGGATTGAACCTTCCGGTAAAACCCGACCAGCGAATTACTCCTCAATGTGAGCCTCCACAAGGGTGGATAGGCAAAGGCCGCTTGCCGCGATCTTTGATCCTCCGGCAAGCGGCCTCCTCAAATATTCCGAATGAGCCATGTGCCAGCCTCGAAGCACTCCGTTATCTGCTGTTATGTCGGCCCCTGCCGATTAGAACATTATGCTCGCACAATACGTATATTTTATTCATTTGTCAAGCTGAAACGGCGGCCACCGGCAAGGATCACACCACAGGCGAAAGCCCTTGGGCCATTCGCACGAAACATCCAGTAGAATCGCTTTCGGCCAATCATAATGTACGGATCTCTCTAGACTCGTGCGCAGGAAGCCCCCAAGGAGTTAGAAGAGATGCGCCAATTATTCGAGTGAATGTTTCATTCATTGTGTTTGGTGGAATGGCGCGATCTCGGAGGCTCGTTTGTGTAACCTAGACCAGAACTCTATGGGGAGGCTCTTCGGGCACGAGATCCTGCAGGAAGGGTTGTGGGGTCTGATTTGGAACAAGTCCGCTATTACCACCGCGAGCAGGATGTAGTGGATGGAACAAGTGGCTGGACCTTACGCACGCTTTGGCGCCACGGAGAAACCTGCAGGGTATCGCGCATGAGGTGGCCCCGGTCACTGCGCCGGGGGTGCCTATAACCTGCTCACTCGATATCGAGTCCAGTAGGTTGAACTTTGCTGTGCAGATCGGGGAGAAAACGCTTGTTTTTTCTTCCCTGCTGACTATACCGTTCAAGACTGTAGTTGTATTGGTTCATTCTTGAAAGGCGGACACGATGAAAAGGACTGCGTGTCTCCTTTCGGTAGTTCCCATAGAAAGGGAAGGTCGTTCGCCAAAGTGGCCAGTGCAAATGAACAGCGGGGGGCCCTATTTGAGGTCAGGGCAATCGACCGGGAGTTCTACAAGCAGCGTTTGGGCTGTTTTCTACCGACCAGCATCATCGATATCCACACTCATGTCTGGCTTGACCGGTTCAAGTCCAAACAAAAGGAGGCCTGCCTTCGGTCTGTGACCTGGCCGCGCCGTGTCGCCGTGG
>CAYTMD010000023.1:0-27809 GCA_964438685.1 uncultured Acidobacteriota bacterium | reverse complement strand
TGAGGAATTCCCCTTTCGGCTGGTGGCGGATATTTTCTTCAGGATTAAACGGGCTAGAGACGAAGGGCGGCGGTTGGTACTGATCCTCCCTCAACCCGAGCCTTTGTACCACCGTGTGGCGTATCTGCTGAACAAGTCGCGGGTCAATTGTTCCCATCTGTATACGTTCAATATGGATGAGTATGCCGATGAGAACGGAAACATCGCGCCGGAAACCTGGCCCAATTCCTTCCTCTACAACATGAAGAAGAATTTCTACGCCAAGCTTGATGCGGATCTGCGGCCACCGGAATGGCAGATTCAAGGTCCGACAAATGCCAATTTCAAAGACTATGGCAAGATGATTGACGATATGGGCGGGGCCGATGTTTGCTACGGCGGGATCGGTTGGTCGGGCCACATTGCTTACATCGAACCGGGATCGGAGGCTTTTGCGGCTCCCAGCCTGGAAGAATGGCTGAAGATCGGTCCGCGGATTGTTGAGCTTACTCCCTTTAGTATCCTGCAGAATTGCTTGGGTCCGGAGTTTGGCCAGAGTGGCGACTGGTCGTCGGTGCCGCCCAAGGGGGCTACGATTGGACCAGCGCAGATTGTCGGCGCCAAGTTGAGGAGTTCGTGGAATGCCTTTGCCCTGCCGGGTTCCATGGCGTCGTGGCAGCGCTTTACCGTGCGTTTGGCTGCTCATGGACCGGTGACACCGCTGGTGCCGGCCTCGATTATCCAGACGCGTCCCTCGGAATTATATCTTTCCGAAACATTGGCAGCGGACATCAACCCGCTTTCGGTGGAAGAATTCAGTTGGTACGCCTAAGCAGAGGAACGAACGGATGAAGCAGGCCATTCTTTACGGCGTGGGGGACCTTCGGATTGAGGATGTGCCTCTGGATGCCGGGTCACTGCAGCTTGACCAGATCTATGTGGAAACCGAGGTCACCGCGCTTTCCACCGGTACTGATCTGGGGAACTACTCGGGCGACGCTACGTATGTTCCCGGAGCTCCGCGCTACCCCAGATGGGTTGGATATTCGAACGTAGGCGTTATCCGGCGCGTGGGCGTTCACGTGGAAAAACTCAAGCCGGGCATGCGGGTGTTTTCTCTACGGCCTCACCAGTCTGCCTACATTGCTCAACAGACTGAACTGTTAGTCCCTGTCCCAGCTTCACTTTCTTCGGAAGAAGCTTCACTTGCTTACCTGACGCACCTTGGCTTGGCGTCCCTTCGCCAGGCGCGATTTGAGCCTGGGGAAAATGTCGCCATCATCGGCCTGGGTGTGATCGGACTTTGTACTGTCTGGTTGGCTGGCGCCATGGGGGCCAAGGTGGTTGGGATCTCCAATTCCAAGATTCGAAGCGAATCCGCCCTAAAGCTTGGGGCCCATGCGGCTTTCCTGGCGGAGGAGCGGGACCTTTCGCCGAAGCTTGGTGAGGTGTTTGGCGAGGTGGGGACCGACATCGTGGTGCTGACCGCCAATCCATGGAACGCCTACCGCCTTGCGATGGAGATTGCGCGCTTCGGCGGCAGGGTGAGTATTCTGGGATTTCCCGGGCGTGCGCAGGAACCGCCGGACTTCAACCCGATGGATCCCCAATGGGTCTATGGAAAGCAGTTGACGTTACTCGGAGCGGGATTTGCTCCCAAAGCAGATTGCCGTCCCGAAGACCTGCGATTCAATACTCGCAGGAATCTTGAGTACATTCTGGACTTGATGGCTTTTCACCATCCCCGAATTGAGTCCGTCATTTCCCATCGATTACCCGCCAGCCGTATGAAAGAAGCTTACGAACTCGCCAGGGAACACTCGAAAGACCTTGTGTCCGCAGTGTTTGACTGGAGGGTGCCGGAATAGAATTAAACTCGGCTTCGCATCGCGCTATAGGGATCTACGAACTGCGAAAACCTGATGCCAACGAACTTCAGGCAGGGCACTGACATCACGCAACAGTCCGACGCCACTTCAAAGTGGATGCTGGTTGCAGCCCTCGCTGTCATCAGTATGATCAACTATGGCGTACGGACCTCCATTACCGCGGTCTACCCGCTGTTGAGGACCGACTTGGGATTCACCGATGCGGGGCTGGGCGCACTGGGGTCGTTTTTCCTTTGGAGTTACGCGCTGGCCTCTCCTTTGGCCGGACATCTGGGCGACCGGTTCGATAGGGGCCGAATCGTTTTGTGGACTCTTGTTGCCTGGAGCGCGGTAACCGCAGCATCCGGCTTGGCAAACGCCCGGTGGGAACTGCTGGGCATGCGAATTCTTCTCGGCCTTATCGAATCGCTCTTCTTGCCCGCGGCATTTGCTCTGGTTGCTGAATATCATCCGGCCGCGACGCGGGGCACCGCGATTGGCCTGATGTGCGTGGGCCAGTATGTTGGGTTGATGGGGGGCGCCACCTTTGTGGGTTTTGTCGCCGATCGTTATGGTTGGAGATCTTCGCTCTGGGTGCTTGGCATCGTCGGCATGGCCACTGCAGTGCCTGCCTATTTTCTTGTGCCCATGAAGAAATTCAGGCATGTGGCACTCAATCCCGAATCCAATGTGGCCGCGTCACAGCCTGAATTGTCCTTTGTGGAAGCACTCGTACAGTTGGTAAGAATTCCTTCGTTTCTAATATTGGCGGCCGCGGGGGCACTGACGGCAATCGGCATTTGGACTTTTGTCAATTGGCTTCCACTCTATTTCAGAGAAGTGTTTGCGATGTCTCTGGCCGGCGCGGGGTTCTATGGGGCGTCATTCATAAATGGCAGCGGCGTAGTAGGACAGGTATTGGGCGGGTTGCTTTCGGATCGCGTGGCGCGCCAAGGGGCTCACTATCGCATGCTATTGCAAGGCGCATTGATCCTGGTCGCCGCACCCACTCTCCTGGTGTTTGCCTTCACCAAGAAACTACCGTTCATCGTGGTGGCCCTGATGCTATATTCTATCCTTCGAACCGCGGGCGACATTAATATACTTCCTTTGATTTGCGACTTGGCGGGTAAAGACAGGTTTTCCACGGCCTTCGGAATTACCAACATGGTGAACTGCTTGTCAGGAGGATCGGCCGTATTTGTCGCTGGCCTGTTGAAAGCGAATCTGGGCCTGGCGGGAGTGTTTGCCGGGTCGGTTGGTGTTCTGATTCTCGACGCCCTTCTCTTATTCTGCGGTTATTGGTTTTTCTTGAAGAGAGATATTCAAAACGCGTCACTTCGGGTGATGGCGGTGGCCGTGGAGTAACGAAGACGCCAGGCCGTAAGCAGAAGGCGGAAATTGGGCTGCGTGTGCAAATGAAACGATCGGCATATCTGGGATTAGACGTGGGTGGAACTAGCGCCAAGGCTGGCGTGTTCGACGAGCAGGGCCACCTGCTCGCCATGTCGCATCGATACTACCACCCACAAGCGAGTGCGGACGGCCACGTTGAGATTCCGATTGAAACCATCTATGAAGCCGCGCGCGAGGCGTCCGTTTCAGCCATCCGCGAAAGTGGCGCGCGAGTGGCGGCGCTGAGCCTTTCGTCACAGGGGCAAACCTTCGTTTCCTTGAATGAGAGTGATGAACCGCTTCACCCCGCCATTGTGTGGTACGACGCGCGCGCTTCCGAACAGGCGAAGCGGCTGACGCATACTCTGCAATCCCCTGATATTCTCGAAGCCGCGCCGGTGGCGGATGCCATTGCCACCGGGCCGAAGATCATGTGGCTGCATGAACACTTTCCATCCTTGATGGCGCGGGCCAAACGGTACTTGCTATTACCCGACTACTTTTCCTACCGCCTGACCGGCAGGCCTGTTACTGACCCGTGCACGGCATCCAGTACTGGTTTGTACGCCGAGGACGCGCCTGATTATTGCGGTGCGGCACTGGCAGCAGCGGGGATCGACAAAAGCGAAGTTGCAGAAATTCAGAACTCCGGACGGCCGATTGGGACCGTCCTGAGCAAAAGTGCCGAACAATGGAATCTGGATACACAAACGCTGGTTGTGACTGGCACCAATGACCAGTACGCGGGAGCTATAGGGGCAGGGAACTGCCAGACGGGAATCGTGACCGTGACCACCGGAACCTGCCTCGCCTTGGTCACGCTGACGGAGCACCTACCGCAGCCGCTGCCTGCAGGGGTGTTTGGAGGCCGGTTCCCGATCCGCCGATATCAGTTCGCGCTGGCCTTCGCCAAGACCGCGGGGGTCGTCCTGGAATGGTTCAATCGTGAGCTGGGCGCTGGCCAAAGCCTCGCCGACCTCGATGCCATGGCTTCGCAAGTTCCCGTGGGGAGTCGGGGGGTTGTTATGCTTCCGCACTTCGACGGGATGCTCTCGCCCTCACCTGATCCCAATGCGCGGGGGGCTTTTTTGAACCTGTCGCTCCACCATAGGCGCGCTGATCTGTACCGAGCGATCCTGGAAAGCCTGGGTTACACGTTGGGCGAAAATCTTGACCTGTTGCGGCGGTGCGGCTTTCCCATTGAAACAGTTCGTTCGATTGGCGGCGGCGCCAAGAGCAATATTCTGTCGCAGATCATGGCAGACATAACGGGATTGCCAATCGAGCGGCCTGCCATAGTGGAATCAGCACTCCTTGGTGCGGCAAGCATAGCAGCCGTGGGTGCCGGCGCGTTTTCGTCGCTCGAAGAGTGCAGTGCGGCGCTTTATAACCGTGAACGTGTATTTTCTCCGGATGCCGATCGCCATGCGCTGTATGAAAAGCTCATTGCCAACTACGTCGGGCTTTACGGGCACATTTACAATTTTCGAATGTAGCAAGCCTCAGTGCCGCGGATGAGCACGGATTAGCACAGATAAAGCTTTTGCTTTGACCCGTGCAAATCCGTGTCAATCCGAGACCCTGCATTTTTCACCGCCCGGCGCTCGCCGTAGCGACCGGGTTGATTCGTGCGAGTTGCAGTTCCTGCGGGGCCGCCCGGTGGTCAGCGTTAGGTATTGGGTAGTGGAGGCTTACCCCAATCGTGGGTAGATTCACCTCGCGGACAGCCCCGCTTTCCATGGCGATCTCGGAATGGCCCGACTTGATATAGCTCAATCCAGGGGTCAGAATTCGCGCCACCGTTTGTGTGCCATGAAAGACCGTGATCACGCTACCGGGGTAGTCTTTGTCCAACGTGAAGGAATAGGTGCCAGCCGGCAGAGTCGTATGGCTCCAGAGAGTCGCTGACGTGAAAGTGACTTTTCCCTTGAAGACCTGTGCACACGCGGGCTTCGCGTTGAACCCTGCCACCATCAGTCCCAGAACCAACAGCCTGAGTACCGTAGTCCTCTGATTCGTTTTCATGTCCTTCTCCTTTTTGCAATTTTGAATTTGGGCAGCCCTTAGTTGCCTCACCCTCTATGGCGGAAAAGGCTGGGGAAAAGGGTCATGGCCGGGAAAATATTTTTGGGTGGCGAACCCGCCGTGGCCGAGCGCTTGTCAAATTTGAACGTTGCGCTGCCATCCTGATGGCTCGATGTCCGTTGGAAGCCGAGCTACATCTGAAATCGGGACCGCGCCGCTGACCGCAAGGAGTGGCAAACCTCGAACAAACGTGATAGCTTTCGTTTATCCCAAATCGATCACTCGGGCGGATGATGAAATCGTCAGGGCACCAGGTAACACAACTGCTTAAAGCTTGGAGCGAAGGGGAGCCCACCGCACTCGAGAAAATAATCCCCCTGGTATATCGGGAGCTGCACGTGATGGCGCGTCGCTACATGGCGCACGAGCGGCCGGGCCACACGCTGCAACCCACTGCCTTGGTGCATGAAGCTTTTGTGCGGTTGGTGGATACCGCCCAGGCGAGCTTCGAGAACCGGGCCCACTTCTTTGCCGTGTGTGCGCAAGTGATGCGGCGCGTTCTAGTGGATTGGGCTCGTTCCCGACAGGCCCAGAAGCGCGGTGGTGAAGTTCGGCCGTTGGAGTTGGACGAAGCGCTGGTAGTGGGGGAGGAACCGGGCCGTGACTTGGTGGCCCTGAATGATGCCCTGAAGGTCTTATCCGCTCAGGACGCGCGCAAAGGCCAGGTGGTGGAGTTGCGCTTTTTCGGCGGGCTCAGCGTGGAAGAGACGGCCACGGTGCTGAAAGTTTCACCCGAAACAGTCAAGCGGGACTGGAAGTTCGCCAAGAGTTGGCTGCGGCGCGAGTTGAACAGGGAGATGCCGAGTGGAGCGTGAGCGCTGGCTGAAAATCGAACGCTTGTACCACGACGCTCGGGAGCGGCGAGCTAGCGAGCGCTCGCAGTTTCTCGACGAAACCTGTGCCGAGGATGAGTCTTTGCGCCGGGAAGTGGAGTCGCTGCTGGCGCAGGGGGAGGGAACGGGGAGTTTCCTGGAAGCACCTGCCTTGGAAGCGGCAGCGCAAGCCTTGGCACGGGCTCACGCGGGCGCGACAGGCACGGCGATCCAGGATGCGATGGTGGGCCGAACGGTTTCCCATTACCGTATCTTGGGAAAGCTCGGTGGCGGCGGGATGGGCGTGGTCTATAAGGCTGAGGACACGCGCTTGGGCCGTGCCGTCGTTCTGAAGTTCATTCTGGATACGGGGCTGGCCCCGTCCCATGCCCCGCGTGGGGCACATGCAATCGATTCCCTGGCGCTGGAACGCTTTCAGCGCGAAGCGCGGGCCGCTTCCGCCCTCAATCACCCCAACATCTGCACGATCTATGACGTCGGCGAGCAGGATGGCCAGCCTTTCATTGCCATGGAGTTATTGGAAGGGGAAACGTTGCGCGACCTTTTGAGAAACACGAAACTGGAAACTGGAGACTCGAAAATAGATCCTGCAGCGAGTTTCCAGCTTCTGGCTTCGAGCTCCTCATCCATGTCTCCCTTACCGGTCGATACGCTGTTGGATTTGGCCATCCCCATTGCCGACGCCCTCGATGTCGCTCACCAGAAGGGCATCATTCATCGCGACATCAAGCCCGCTAACATTTTCATCATCACGCGCGGCGGGACGGTTCAGCCCAAGATTTTAGATTTTGGCCTGGCGAAGTTGATGCATCCCGATGCAAATGTCGATGGTCACCGAACCCGCGATTCGGAGGACTCGCTCACCCAAGCCGGGACGGCGATGGGCACCGTGGATTACATGTCTCCCGAGCAAACGCGGGGCGAGGAGATTGATGCCCGCACAGACCTGTTCAGCTTCGGAGTCGTGCTTTACCGGATGGCGACCGGTCGAGAGGCCTTTTCGGGGAGCACGACGGCGCTCATCCACGACGCCATCCTGAATCGAGCCCCGGTAGCGGCGAGCAGTTTGAATCCCCAATTGCCGCCGGAACTCGAACGCATCATCAACAAGGCGCTCGAAAAGGATCGCGACCTGCGCTACCAAAGCGCTGCCGAAATCCGCGCGGATTTGAAACGTCTGAAGCGCGATACGGATTTCGGACGTGCTGTAGGGGCGACGTCCTCATCGCCGCCTGCTGTGGCGGAAGCGTTCCGCTTCCGCACGGAACAACCAGGGCGTGGGCAGGCTGCCCACTCGACAGCAAACGGGGCACTGATGGATCGAGGTTGGCTGCCCGTGCTACGACGATGGCGGACGGTGGCGGCTCTGGGCGGGATAATCACTCTCTGCTTTCTGGGCTGGCTCGGGTGGCACTACTTGGGGCCGCAGAATAGAAATAGCAATGTTGGGCCAGCCGCTTCTGCGCCTGCACCGGATGAGTCTACGTTGACCCAGGTCACGACTTCGCCCGGTCTGGATATCTTCCCTTCACTGTCACCTGACGGAAGTTCCCTTGCGTATAGCTCGGATCAGAATGGCAGCTTTGAGATATACGTGAAGTCACTGACGATGGGCGGGCGGGAAATGCAGCTTACCGCGAATGGAGAGGATAACTTCGAGCCGGCCTGGTCGCCGAACGGAAAGCTCATTGCTTACTATTCCCGCAAGCGCAGCGGCATCTGGTTGATTCCGGCGCTGGGTGGGACGGCCACGCAAATCACCGATTTCGGTTCTCGGCCGGCGTGGTCGCCCGACGGCTCGCAGATTGCCTTTCAGTCGGCCCCGCTTGGTGATTTTGGTCAGTACTCCTTTGACGCTTTGCCCCCTTCCACAATTTGGACTGTGCCAGCCCAGGGTGGTGCCCCGACGCAAGTCACACGACCCACTAATCCTTCGGAGGGGGACGGCGGCCCGGCGTGGTCGCCGGACGGAAAACGGATTGTCTTCAGTTCCACGAATACGTCGGAAATCTGGTCAGTGCCGGCGGGGGGAGGTGACCCGCAGTTACTGGTCAGAAACTTTGTGGGAAATGTTTGCAATCCTATCTTCCTCCCCAACGGCCAAGCCATTTACTTTTCCGGAGGGGGAGGGCGCAAAAGCTGGGGCCTCTTCAGATTAGCGATTTCGCCCAGCGGCGCTCCGCAAGGCGAGCCTGTAAGGATCAAGACTACAGGCGAAGTTTCATACAAATACCTGTACCTCTCCGCCGACGGCAAATCCTTCGCCTACACCGCATTATCTGCCGTAAGCAATATCTGGTCAGTGCGTTATTCTCCTGCTCGAAATGGAGCGGGCGGACCTCCCGAACCCTTGACGCACGACACCAGTGTCCGCAAGGCGATGCCGCAATTCTCACCGGATGGAAAGACCGTTGCCTATAGAGTTGGGCAGATCGGCTCAGGTGCCCAAACCTGGGTGGTTGACGCCGCCGGCAAGAGTGCAAAGCTCCTTACTGATGCCGCATTAATTGGGTTTTTGGGTACCCAACGGTTGGCCCTATACCTACATCAAGAGGGGAAATGGTTCCTGGGGTCGCTGGACATCGAAACAGGAAGAAAAGAACGTCTGCGAGAGATCAGTGATGACTGGTCGAATCTGCGGGTTTCGCCCGATGGAAAACACGTTGCTTTTGACTCCGGCCAAGGGGGATATACCAACGTTTGGACGGCTGCGGTGGAAGGCGGCCCCGCCAAACAATTGACGTTTGATAAGGAACGGACGGGGTACCCTTGCTGGTCACCGGATGGAAAACTTATCGCCCTTGAAGTGAAGCGCGCAGGTGACGATCAGATTGAAATCATCCCCAGCGGTGGTGGCACGCCGATCCAACTGACTTCCGACCAAGGTCAGAGCTGGCCTGCGGATTGGTCCCCGGATGGGGAGAAGGTCGCTTTCGCCGGGCTGCGCAATGGCGTCTGGAACCTCTACTGGGTGTCACGTCGCGATAGGACCGAGAAGCAGATTACGAATTACACCAAGACGAACAGCTACGTCCGCTATCCAACCTGGTCGTCGCGCGGCGATCAAATTGTGTACGAATACACTGAGACGACTGGAAATATCTGGATGATGCGCATGAACTAGCTTGATGGGCGCTTAATTTATCATGAAGCCGTTTCCCCCGGCTGACGTCGGAGGAAGGGCGAGGCTGACGCCCTGCCCTTCCATAGGCGTGGCGAGAAATCCGGGCTAATCAAGAATTGCTTTATCCAGATCAGCGCTACTATTTTGCAGCACCTTGATGAGACCGAAATCGCCGCCCCAGGGCAGGATTTGTGCTCCCATCTGGCGGTAGCGGCGAAGGCTATCGATAGAGCCCGTCGCGGCTCCCCATGCCTTGCCGTGGCGCTTCGCGGCTGCAGCGACCTGTTCAATGGCGCTTTCCAGATCCTTGATTCCCGGTCGTGGCGCGGCGGCCAAACGAAGTCCCAGGTCTGCGGTTCCCACAAATAACCCATCGATTCCCGGCACTGCGGCAACCTCATCCACCTTCGTAACGGCGTCGGGAGTTTCGATCTGGGCAACGATGAACGTCTCGTTGTTGGCATCAGTCGTATAGTGGGAATTTTCAATCCAAACCTGTAAGCCGAATTCTCCGTCGAGTCCGGCGCCGTCGAGTCCGCGATTACCGAGCGGGGGAAACTTGGCAGATTCCACAATCTTCTGCGCGATTGTTTTGTCAGAAGCAAAAGGAATCAAAAAACCGGCAGCCCCGTCTTCAAGATAACGATAGAGCCGGTTGCGCTCGGTGGAAACCGGCCGGACCATGCAGTCAATATCGAACATATTGCAGAGTTGCAGCAACGATTGCACCTCCCTGGCCCCCATGGCGCGATGCTCCAGGTCCAGCCAGATTGCGTCAAATCCAAAGTGAGCCGCGTAGCGCACATAAAATGGCAAATAGTGGCCCATCGAACAGATTTTTACCGGTTTGCCACTTCGGATCTTTGCCAAGACCTTACTTTTCCTCATAAGTGATGCCTGCCTTTCAAGATTAAATATTTGAGAGTCTTTCCAAAACCTTGCCTAGCACGTTGGTGAATCCCCCGCTTCCGGCGGCGAACGGGAATTTGGCTTTCGTCTTTTCCGTTAGGGTAATCCCCAGCCCCGGCTTTTTGGGGCGGCAGGAAGTAGCCATCCACCATGGTTTTTTTGGCGAACAGCGCCGTCACCTTTAAAAAGCCTGAAATGCCATTGTAAGAAGCCATAAGCGGACTAACGACATATCTCGTCAGGTGGGTATCGGGAAAATAGCCCAGACTGGTTTCCCTGATACCTACAAGTTCCTGATTGGTATAGATCTCGATGAAAGAGTTGGAGCGGCATGGGCGCACACCGCCTATCCAGGGATCGTTGCTGATCGGCCAGGTGACCAACGCGGTTTTGACATCGGTGATCTTCATGAACTCAGCTACTTTCCTCTCTGGGAATCGTACGTGAGCCGTCACAGGGTTGCAAGTTCGGATTGCGCCGAGAATAACATAAGCGCGAAGAGACTCTTCGGAGTGTTTTACTCGGACTGCGCATACTCGCGCGGCAAACTCCTGGATGGACACAGTCCGAGAATATCCCCTCGGTAGCCACAGGGGAACTGACATCCTTATTTTGGTACAGCGAGTTTTTCAGGTGATTCACACAAGAAGTGCATAAGTGGTTGCGGATGCTCGAAGAGATGGGAAGGGCGCATGTGGGGCGTTAGGGTGTTGGTACGGTCGCAGACGCTTCATTTGAGGCCGCACTCTGAGTTGTGCCATTTGAAGCTACGGCGGTGACCACATAGTAGTATTTGGTCCCTGCTGTCACATTCGTGTCAACATAAGTTATTGCACTAACCGGAGTGGTATTCAGGGGCGTCGTGCTCTCTCCCCCTGCCGAAGTGCCGCGGTAGATGTAATAGCCCAATATCCCTGAGGTAGAGCTGGCGGTCCAGGTCAGAATCACATCGTGGAGACTCGTACCGGTTAAGGTCGCGGATTGGGTGCTGCCCGCAACGTTGTTGCTGTTGTCGGTGACAACCAACGTCCCGTTCCGGCTCCCACTGGCGGCCGGTGTGAACGTAACGGCAATCGTGCAGGTGGTACTTGCCGCCAGGGTGGTACCGCAGGTTGTGTTCTGACCAAAATCCCCAGAATTGGTACCCGTGAACCCAATGCTGGTGATATTCAAGATCGCGGTGCCCGTGTTGCTCAGGGTAAAGCCCCCAGCGGAACTGGCCGTTGCTGCCGGCTGGCTGGAGAAGGCGAAGCTCGTGGGCGAAAGACCAGCTATAGGAGCCCCGCCAGTTCCGGTCAGGCTCACCGTCTGCGGGCTATTCGTTGCGCTGTCCGTGAAGGTTAATGTCGCCGCGCGGCTCCCGGCAGTCGTAGGTACAAACGTTATGGTGACCGTGCAGTTCGCATTCACCGCGACCGAACTTCCGCACGTATTGCCGGGCATCGCAAAATCACCAGGGTTGGTACCGGTTATTTGAATGCTGGTGATGGTCAAAGACGAAGTGCCGCCGTTGGTCAGGGTGACGGTCTGAGCCGCACTGGTAGTACCTACGGACTGGCTGCCGAAGGTCAGGACTGTGGCGGATAGACCAACGGATCCCGTTATGCCTGTGCCAATGAGGCTCACTGCCTGGGGGCTTCCAGCCGTGGCATTGTCCGCGATACTAACGGAGGCCGTACGGCTCCCGGAAGCGGAAGGGGTAAACGTTATGGTAATCGTGCAATAGCCGCTCGCTGCCACGGAATTGGGAGAGATGGGGCAGGTTGTGGTTTCGGCAAAGTCCCCGGCATTGCTGCCCGTCACTGAAATGCTCGTGAGGGTCAAACTCACGTTGCCCGTGTTCGTGAGGGTGATGGTCTGAGATGCGCTGGACGTAAGTATAGTCTGGCTGCTGAAAGTCAATGTCGCGGCCGAGAGGCTAACTATGGAGGCGGTGCCCGTGCCCGTCAGGGTCACTGTTTGCGGACTGTTTGTGGCATTGTCCGTGATCGTCACTGAAGCATTGCGGCTTAGGATCGCGGTGGGGGTAAATTTCACGATAATTGTGCAGGTACCGTTAGCTGTCACCGTGCTGGAGCACGTGTTGGTCTGAGCGAAGTCGCCGGCATTGGTGCCCGTCACCGAAATGCTCGTGATGGTCAAATTTGCGTTCCCTGTGTTGGTCAGCGTAACGCCCAGAGAAGCGCTGGAGGTGTTCAGAGATTGGCTGCCGAAAGCCAGGCTGGTGGCTGAAAGGCTGACTACCGGGCCGGTGCCCGTACCCGTCAGACTTACGGATTGCTGGCTGCCCGTCACATCATTGCTGTTGTCCGTAATGACCAAGGAGGCCGTCCGGCTCCCCGCCGCTAAGGGCGTAAATGTGACGCTGAACGTACAGCTACTACCCGACGCTAGTGTGCTGCCACATGTGGTGGTCTCAGCAAAGTCGCCGGAATTGGTGCCCGTAAACGTGATGCTGCTGATGGTCAGGGCCGCGTTTCCCGTGTTGTTTAACGTAACAACCTGGGCCGCGCTCGTGGTGCCGAGGTTTTGGCTCGTAAAGGTGAGGCTTGTAGTTGTAACACCAGCCGATGGAGCGCTGCCCGTGCCGGTGAGGGTTATTGTCTGCGGGCTGCCGACGGCGTTGTCGATAATGCTCACCGAAGCCGCGCGGCTCCCGATCGCCGCTGGTGTGAATTTGACGCTAATTGTGCAACTCGCGTTAACCGCCACCGAGCTGCCACATGTGGAGGAGACAGTAAAATCGCTTGAGTTCGTCCCCGTCGCAGCGATGCTCGTAATGGTCAAACTCGCGTTCCCCGTATTGGTGAGGGTCACGGATTGCGCGGCACTCGTTGTTCCAAGGTTTTGGCTTGCAAAGGTGAGGGCCCCGCTGGAGAGACTGACGACAGGACCGTTACCGGTGCCAGTCAATGCCACAGCCTCCGGGCTGCTCTGAAGACTATCTGTAATGCTGACCGTGGCCGTACGGGAGCCGGGCGCGGTAGGCGAAAACTGCACGATAATCGTACAGCTGGCGTTTGCCCCCAGCGAACTGCTGCATCCGTTGGTCTGCGAAAAGTCGCCGGAATTGGTCCCCACGATGCTGATGCCGCCTATGGTAAAGCTCGCGTTCCCCGTATTCGTCATCGTAACGCTCTGCGCGGTACTCGTTGTGCCGAGGTTCTGACTCGCGAAGGTCAGGCTCGAGGGCGAGAGGCTAACGTGGCCGGAAAGCCCCGTGCCCGACAGGGGCACTGACTCGGGACTGTCGGGGGCATTGTCGACGATACTTATCGCGGCTGTTCGGCCCCCGGAGGCTGTGGGTGTGAACGTCACATTGATCGTGCAGGTACCAGCCGCCGCTATCGTTCCGCCACACGAGTTGGTCTGGGCAAAGTCCGTGGCATTTGTGCCCGTGACCGAAATGCCCGTGATGAGCAAACTGGTGCTCCCCGGGTTGGTCATGGTGATACTCTGAGCGGTACTGGTGGTACCTTCAGTTTGACTGCCGAAGGATAAAGCCGAGGGATTAAGACTGACGCTCGGACCGGTGGCTGTGCCCGTCAGACTCACGGATTGCAGGCTGCCCGCCACGTTGTTGCTGTTGTCCGTGATGTTTAAAGAGGCCGTCCGGCTCCCCGCCGCCAGGGGCGTGAACGTGATGTAGACCGTGCAGTTACTGCTTGCCGCTACCGAAGTGCCGCAGTTGTTGGTATCGGCAAAGTCGCCGGCATTGGTGCCCGTAAACGCGATGCTGCTAATGGACAGGGCTGCGTTCCCGGTGTTGTTGAGCGTAAAGACCTGGGCCGCGCTCGTGGTGCCGAGGTTTTGGCTGCTAAAGGTCAGGCTTGTGGTTGTGACACTAGCCGTTGGAGCGCTGCCGGTGCCCGTCAGGCTCACCGTCTGCGGGCTGGTCGTAGCATTGTCCGCGATGTTCAACGACGCTGTGCGTGTCCCCGGGGCCGTGGGCGCAAAGGTCACGCTTATCGTGCAGGAACCCGGCGCGACGGAGCTGCCGCAGGTGTTCGTCACCGAAAAATCTCCAGCATTTGTGCCTGCCAACTGAAGGCTGGTGATGGTCAAATTCGCGTTTCCCGTGTTGCTCAAGGTCACGGTCTGGGCGCCGCTCGTCGATCCAACCGACTGGCTGCTGTAGGAAAGGGTGGAGGCGGAGAGGCTGACTACCGGACCACTGCCGGTACCGGTCAGGCTCACGGTCTGAGGGCTGCCCGAAGCGTTGTCGGTGATAGTAACTGAAGCCGTCCGGCTCCCTGGAGCGATAGGCGTGAAGGTCACACTGATGGAGCAATTGGCCCCCGCCGCCACCGAACTTCCGCACGTATTGCTCGACAATGAAAAATCGCCGGTATTTGTCCCCGTAACTGCCACGCTGGAAATATTCAGTGTCGCGGTGCCCGTGTTGCTAAGGGTGACAGGTTGCGCCGCACTGGGCGTTCCCAAGGTCTGACTACCGAAGATCAGGCTGGTGACGGTGAGATTGACTGCCGGCGCGCCGCCGGTGCCGGTAAGGGTTACGGACTGCGGACTTCCCGTGGCATTGTCGTTAATGGCCACTGTTGCGGTGCGGGTGCCGGGGGCGGTAGGTGCAAAGGTTACATTGATCGTGCAATTGCCCCCTGCCGCCACCGAGCTTCCGCAATTGTTGCTTTGGCTGAAATCACCTGCGTTGCTTCCCGCCAACACCAGACTGGTAATGCCCAAAGCTGCGTTCCCGGAATTGGTCAGTAGGATGGCCTGGGCCGCACTCGTCGTGCCAACGGTTTGAGTTGCAAAGTTCAAGGTTGAGGCAGATAAGCTTACGGTGGACGAGGTTCCCATGCCGGAGAGGCTTACCACCTGGGGGCTGTTGCTGGCATTGCTCGTAAGGGTCAACGAAGCCGTGCGAGTTCCGCTGGCGGAAGGCGTAAAGGTGACACTGACGGTGCAGTTGGCTCCAGCCGCTACGGAACCACCGCAGTTGTCGCTCTCACTAAAGTCGCTGGGGTTTGCCCCTGTGATGGGGAGGGGGGGCGTATAGGTCAGAGTTGCGTTTCCCGTGTTGGTCAGGGTGACGGCCAGAGGCGAACTCGTTGTGCTCAGGGATTGGCTCCCAAAAGTCAAGCTGGTCGTGGAAAAACCAGCTACAGCAGATGTGCCCGCGCCTGTTCCCGCGAGGGCAATTAACTGTGGACTGGTGCTGGCATTGTCAGTGATGGCCACGGAGGCGGTGCGAGTACCGGAGGAAGCGGGTGTAAACGTCACGCTAATCGCGCAGTTGCCCCCCGCCGCCACCGAGGAGCCACAGGTGTTGTTTGCCGTGAAGTCGCCGGGATTGGCGCCTGTCACCACGATGCTGGCAATGTTCAATGTTGCATTGCCGGTATTGTTCAGGGTTACGGACTGCGCCGTGCTTGTCGTTCCGAGGTTTTGATTGCCGAAGGCCAGGCTGCTGGCAGTAAGACTGACGGCAGGATTAGTCCCGGTCCCCGTCAGGGTGATTATCTGCGGGCTGCCGATGGCGCTATCGGTAATGGTGAGGGCTGCGGTGCGGTCGCCGGGGGCCGTAGGCGTGAACGTAACGCTCATCGTGCAACTGCCTCCCGCCGCGACTGAGCTACCGCACGTGGTGGTCTCAGGAAAATCGCCGGAATTGGCGCCCGTCACCGCAAGGCTGGTAATGCTGAGGGCAGAGTTGCCATTGTTCGTTAGGGTAACTGACTGGGCTGCTGTGGAAGTTCCCAGCAACTGACTGCCAAAAGTCAGGATGGTTGCGGAAAGGCCCACTCCGGCAGAGGTGCCCGTCCCGGTTAGGTTTACCGTCTGCGGGCTGCCGGTGGCATTGTCTGTAAATACCACCGCAGCTGTTCGCGTGCCGGCAGCGCTGGGCGTGAATGTGACGCTGAGCGTGCATTGGCTTGACGGCGAAAGCGAGGACCCACAAGTACTGGTCAAGTTAAAATCGCCGGCGTTGGGGCCCGTCACCTGGATACTGGAAAACGTCAAAGTCGCGTTGCCCACGTTAATCAATGTGGCAGACGCTGCCGCACTGGTGGTGCCTAATGCCTGGTTGGCGAAGGTGACGGTGGTGGGACTAATCGAGAAGCCCGCAGTGGAGACAGGAACCACGACGGTTCCGCCCCCACCCCCACAGGATATGGATCCCAGGGCTATTGCGATGCAGGCAGCAGCGAGAATCACTGTGTTCCCGCCGCGGCGCTGAAACGCTCTCTGTTCCATAACGGTTAATACCTTAGCACGCTTGGTGCCAAATTTGAGTCAGGGGCTTTCCGATGTTTGTTCGCCAGTAATTGCCAAGTGGAACGCCTAAGTGAATGTCCCGATGGTGAGGGCACACTGGAAAACGGACATTTTCGTCATGACCTATTTTGGTGGATGAACCAGCATTATCGCCATACGCGGGTGGTCTGCCAGACACTGTGGGAATGGCCCCAGCATCTATTTGAATACAATAACGCCGCACGATCACTTGATGCCTATTAGCAAACGATACTCTATAGTTAACTTCGATTCTGAAGACCGCTTTGGAGGGAGACGTTGGGTACACTCCAAGAGGACAGGGCAACGCTTGGTATCGTGATGCCGGGCGATCTTGGCGGCGGATCAAACCACGCCCGCCATTGCTCGGGTGGAAGTCACCCATCCGGCTGGTTTGATCAAAAAGCATACGCGTTTCGAAGATACACGGCTGGTTGGCAGGAGGGTTGCTACGCAGCCGGGGGCTGTCCCGCCTCACGTGGCCTCGAGGTTCCTGGTAGGGAGTTCGGATTTCCATCGTCTGATTCATTGCAGTCTAGAACTCATGGCCGGTACTCTTCGAACGGGCGAAGCATGAGATTCTGAAAGTCTGCCCGGCCGTGTTTTGGACGCACCATGACCCAGAGACGCTTCGTCTTGAAGGGGCGGGCCTTGACGATCTTGGGAATCAGCGAGGTTGCCAGCCTTGGTGAGAGTTCCTTCCACTCCGCCCAGCGGTGGGATCAACTCGCAGGATCCGCAAATCAGGCGCTGCTTTCGGCCACCCGGCTAGCGCCGTTGCCAAAACCGGGGTGGTCAACGAAGCTTGGTCAAACGGGAGGAAGATGCGAATCTGCCATGCTTCGACCACTGCCGACAGGAGGAACTCGTATCGACCCTTGTCCCGAAAGCGCTAGGGTGGGCTCCTCATTCAAAAAGGCGTATTTGATTGTCGTGAACACTTAGGCTTTCGTAAACTCAACTACAACCATAAGCACTTACCCTTCCACAATGTAGTTTGAAATCGACTGACTGTCCGTCAGGCCCCCGGTGCCATGCCTAAATGACGGCAGTTCAGTGGAGGAAGGGCGTGGAGCTCACGGTAAACGAAGACGTCATTAGATTTGTTGCCGTCGACGTAAGCAAGCCGGGGTTGATCCCTGGAGCAAGGCTTGCACCCTAACAAGCCTGTGACCCCACGGTTTATTCTGCCCTAAGGGCGGACTTTCCTACGTGCCACGGGTAAGATTTACACCGCTCAAATGCGAATTATCTCACTACCAATTCTGCCGATGATTCAAACATAAGGCCTTACACTTCACACTCGATGGACTCTAACGTGCTCTTCGGGTCGGGGGAGAGAGCGCGATACCCCCATCCGCAGCCCTCCTTCGAGCTTCAAAGTGACAGATGGTGAAACTGAAATGGCGAATGATATGTCCGGGGATGGGAGGATTCGCCAACCGAGCCTGAAGGGCCAGTCAGAGGCGTTCAAGTCATGTCGGCTTTTCATTTGGTTCATTTGCTGGCAACGAGGGAAACAGGGACGGTGAGAATCGTTTATTGTCCTAAGTCCAAATCCCGCCTTTCGAGTCTTCCCCGAGGGAGCGCCCTGATTCTTGATGAGGATGGGGAAGGCCTGAAGTAATTTATAATGTTATTGTTACGCCCGGGGGTTTTATATGCTTGCTGAGGTTAATAACGCTCATTTCCACAACGGCACTTTGGCCCATGCGACATCAACGGACCAAAGGCGATTCCGGAGATACGACATGAAGCTGCCTTGTCGTGTTAAACCTCGGGCATCGCGCAAGAGCCCCGTCCTCCCAGAATTTGCCGTCGAAACTCTGGATGTCAGCGGTGGCGGTTTGTTCTTCCTGGCATCAGCGCAGTGGACGATCGGAACAGCGATCGAATTTCAATTCGACCTCCCTGCCGATGCCGGACGACGGCCAGTTGGAATTCGATGCCGGGGCACAATCACCCGTGTTGTTCCGCAAGAAGGTGGTCGCATTGGCATTGGGGCTACCATCGATCACTTCAAAATCTCCACAATAAAGAAGGTCGGCAGGGGAGCCGCTGACAAAGCTGGGCCTTTGCCGGTGTGAGAGCCTCAACGGCCATAACGTAAATTTCCACTGTTTTTGCGAGGTTTTGGCGCGCAGGGCAGTGCCCCATTTCCTGCTTGGCCGAGACGAATCAGGCTTTTAGGCTGGCCACCCTTTTGGATAACACCCGTCGCTTGTGACAGCCCCTTTATAAATCAACCAGATACTGCTATCCGTGAGGAGAGAAGTTGGACTTTGACTGGCCCTCTCATCAGCCGGGGCAGGCCGGAACTGCGCCAATTAAAGGGGTGCTCAATGTCGAAAGAGAGCTATTCGGCCCACCCTTCTCAACAACTTTGGCGCAGCCCTGGCCCTTAGTTTTCCGCCGCGCTCAATCCGACTACTCCTTCAACCCCGTCAAGTGCGGATCGAGCTGTTCTTCCGATTTCATCAATTCATCCCAGGTAAACTCCGCGCGCTTGTAGGCGGCGGTTCGGCCGAGGATGGTTGTGAGGTTGCTCCGCACCGACGGTGCGATGGTGGAGTAATCGAGCTTCCCGGAAGTGACCTGGTCGTAGAAGCTGGCGATGTTGCGGGCCGGCCCGGTGGTGTACAGCGTGCTGTCCCGGCCTCCCAGGTAATTCGATTTGCCCTTGATCCCCACGTCGCCCGCGTAGTGCGTATCGAGGGTGCCTTCCGTTCCATACATCTGGCAGGCGATATCGTTAGCGCCCTCGCCGTACTGTTTGGAATAGAAGGTGACGATGACATCGTTGGGGAACGTAAAGATCACGGAGAAGTGGTCGTAAACACTGCCGGCGGTGCGTGACCCGAGTCCCCCCGTACCTATTGCCTTCAGCGGATTCTGATCGAGGATCCAAGTCATCATGTCAATCGTGTGGATGTTCTGCTCAGTGATGATGTCGCCGGAGAGAGCCCGGTCGATTCCCCACGCCCGCAGGCGGCGTTCGGGATCCTGGGGGTTGACCAGCAGGTCCGGAATCATCTTCGGCCAGGGAGAGCTAGCCACGTAGGATGACTCGCCACTGATGATGCGGCCAATGTCGCCGTTCTTCTGCACGCGCCGGATGGCTTCCTGGAAGAAAGGATCGGTGCGCGTCTGGAAATCGATCAGATAGGCGAGCTTTTTTTCCTCGGCTTTCCTGGCGCTGGCCTCAATGCTGTGGCAGCCGGGAACGTCTACTGCCATGGGTTTGGCAAGGTACACGTGGACGCCTGCTTCCACGGCCGCGGCGGCGTGTGTATGGTGATAATAAGGCGGGCTTTCGATGACCACCGCGTCCACCTTCGCGTCCAGCATTCTTTGGAAACCCTTCAGGCCGGTGAAGCGTCGTGATGCGGGCACGTTGTATTTGTCGCCAAAAGCGTTGACCCGGTCCGGAAAATAGTCCGCGGCAGCGGTGATCTCGTATCCACCGTGCTTTTGAAACAGACCGGCGATCCACGAGCCGCGATTGCCGCAGCCAATTGAGCCCAAGGAGATTTTGGAACTTACTTGTGACCCGCGAACGAGTTCGGGCTTCATGATGCTGAATGCCATGGCAGCGCTGCCGGCCCCCATGAAGAATTCGCGGCGATTCAGGCCGCTGTGGCCGTCCCCTGCGCTGGCCTTGCCTGATGTAATCCTCATCTTATGACCTCCGTCCTATGAAGCGATATTTGCGAGTGCCAGAGTAGCACCGGAGAAACCTGATGTCCATGTGAAGCGGGGGGATGCCGTGAACTTAGCCTCGGCAGGCGGAAGATGATGATGAGGTGGTGTGATGGGGGTTGCCTGGTATGGGAGGATGCATGGCATGGGGAGAGCGCAAGGCGGTGCAGGGAGGACCAATATTTGAAAGGGGCGGCGGAGAAGTAGGCGAGGAAGTGACCCCTCACCCCCACGACCAGCGATGATGAATACCTTCTCCGTGGGGAGTCCGATTTCACGACCCCGCTGGGGTCCATCGGACTCCAGAAATCAGGGAAGGTGTCCGGCGACAGGCGTTCTCACCAGCCGTCGCGGGGCGGATGAGTCCGCGCATAACTAAATGCTTCGTAACCTGGCAGGGGCTCTCCTTAACCCCGCTGTCACCCCTGCCTGACGAGGCTCAGTTTCCGGGATGCAGACTTAAGTGCAAACGATCACTCGGCTGTGTAAGCGTCGTCAAGCACGTAAGTCTGCCCGTCAGGGTTCTTCAGTGTGATCTGAACGGCTCCCACCGGAAGTGATGGTATGGTGAGTTGAAGCGTGTCTGCATCAACGTAGCTGACGGCGGCAGCCACCCCATTGGTGCTGGCGGTCATCCCTGGGAGAAAGCCACTTCCCCGAACTTTGACCTGCGTTCCAGCGGGACCAGTGGCCGGCGTGACGCTGCCAATCGAAAGCGGCACGGCATCAAGTTCGGCAACAGTGAGGCCCTTGTTAGTAATCATGTAAAGATGCTGTCCGGTCGCATCAATCGCCAAACTGTGAACCGGCCTGGTGGCAAGCTGTACTGAGGACACACCATTGCTCATGGTTTCAGTCAGCGTTATCCGCTCGCGCAGGTTTCCGTGCTGAACATCAAAGATGTCAATACCTTGCGGAAAAGGGATGTAGATAAGGCTACCGCTATCGTTCAGGCGATGCCCATAAACGTAATCAGAGAGAGAGCCGCCCGAGGTCTCGAAAAGAAACGCCGGTAAGCCCGCGATGCCTAGGACATTTGCCTGAGAATCAACAAAGCTCACGTCCAGCGGGAACGCGGGGATACCATCACCTACCGATGAGAAGACGTTGCCATCGCCGGACACAGAGCCGTCCAATTTGAAGTTACCTAAGTTGTGTTCGCTCCAAGTATTGTTCGCGGCCGTCCACACGATGATCGGTCCACCACTGCTGTTGGGTGTAACCAGGCACACCGCCGAACCATCGCGTGAGGAGGAAATCGAATTTCCCGTCCCGTCACCGCCGAAGGAATAAAACAAGTTGGGATCCGAATCAAGGGATACCTGGTGGTTGGCGAGGTTCAGCGAATAAACATAACCCAGGGTGTCGCTGACGAAGGCTGTATTCTGGCTGGTGGTGGCGATTTGATAAGGAACGGGAGGCCCGAAGGGGTCGTTGGGGGCCATCAGCACTGCCGTCGCTGCGGACGGGCTATCGGGATTGATAATCGCCACCGAGCGGTCAGTTAGATTGGCCGCCAGCAGTTCCGAGCCGTCGGGTGTCAGAGCCAACCCTCCGAGTTGCAGGGATCCCCCGACGCTGGGCGGAATGATGGACGGCAGAAAGCTGTTGGTGGTCAGGGAGAAAACGTCGATATGATTTCCGGCGCTCAGATAAAGCCGCTGGCGTGATGAATCATACAGAACATCGATCAGCGTGTCCGTTGTCGAGTAGTCTTCCACGCTCTCCAGAACGTGAAAGCCTTTCGAGACCGTTGACGTTCCGGTAGGAGTTGAAATCGTAACGTCCTGCGCACCGGGCGCCCCCGGAGGCAGCGTGACTTGCAGATGTTGGAGTGAAAGTTCGTAAGGGGTGTCGTTATAAGACCACTGTGTCTTTGCCACTGAGGTGGCATGGCCCCCCATTTCGACGTTAATAGCGGCACCTTGCACGTCGGCCGAGAAGCCGAATCCGAATAAGTCCGCGCTCGCCCCGCCCTGCGGCCCGCCGGCAATATCGCCGTAGGTCAGAGGATATGGGCCGTAACTGAAGCCATCGGCAACCAGACCCGCTGCGCCATTGGGTCCGAAAATTCTGACGTTCACCGGCCCCAGCGTATTTGCGGGAGGCGCCGTCGCCTGCAGGACCGAGGACCCCGTGTTGTACTGGACTCCGGTAGCGAGTTGCGACCCGAACCAGACGATCGGGGTCCCCGATAAGGGGACGCTTGCAAAGCTCACACTGGTGGAAGCCGCAGGACTGCCTTCTGCGGGAGTCGCCCCGAAAGTTGTGGGGTACTGAACAGAGGCAGCGGAAGTCTGATAGTAAGTAGAGTCATCGATAACTAGCCCATTGTCGCCGGCGCCAAAGAGCAGCCCTGTAGGATCGGCGGCAGCGGGAATTTCCAGTATTGCACCGGACCCGGCCCGCAAGCCCCCGAAAGATGGGGCCACCCCCAACTTCTTGAAGGTCTGCATATCGAACGTCGAAATGGTGGGTTCGTCAATCGTGTAGTCGTGGGCTACCTGCGAGACCCTATAGAGGAGTCGTCCATCCGGACTGAAGACCATTCCGGAAAGAGGTCCTTCTCCGTTTACGGATACGGTGCCCAGGACGCTCAGGTTCGCACTCAGGATGTAAATCGCGTCCCCGACAACCGCGAATTGGCTGCCGTCTGCGTTGGCTGCTGGGGCGAAGGCGGGGTTCTCATATTGAAATTTGGCGACGCAACTGGCGCTCGGCACGTCAATCAAGCTGATGGCTCCAGGGTAACTATCCGCAGCCACCAGCACTTTATTACCATCGCCACTGCGCGCAAAAGATTGGCCCAGCATGCATTGTGCCGCGTTGTTGCCGGGTGTAATGGCGCCCGTGGCGGGGTCGAACAGCCCGAATCCCGTCGAGCCGTAGCCGAGCAAAAGCACCAGGCCATTCGCCACAGCGATGGGCACCGGATCAATGTAGTTGCCGTTGTATTTGGGGTACGTGTATTGGCCGACCACTTGCAGCGAGGGAGTGTCAATCGCCACCAGTTTCTGCATGGGCCCGCCTACGTAAACTCGTGAATTGTCAGGCGAGAGTGTCAAGCCTTCGCCGCCCGGCACCGGGATGCTTTTCACGATCTGGTGAGTGGAAGCTGAAACCACGTCGATGCGGGAAAGGTGTGGATTGCACACGAAAATCTGGTTATGGGTGGAATCGAACGCCACGGTTGAAGGCGTGTCGTCGGTACGGACAAAGTCGGTGCGACTTGATATGGGCGTCGTGGCCGGAGCCAGAACGCTCACCATCAGTTTGGCCGTTTGTTGCGCTGCGTCGGTGGAACGGATAGCCGTGAGTGTGACCGGAACGCTGCTCTCCGCTGGACCCGTCCCCGGAGCCGTGAGCGTCAGGGTTGCCGCAGACGTGGGAGGCGCAGGGTTGGGCGAGAAAGAAGCGGTGATGCCACCGGGCATGCCCGTCGCCGCCAGTTGCAGTGTGTAATTTGTGGCTCCGGCACCTGGGTTGAAATTGATCGTGCTGGTGGCCGAAGTTCCGTACTGCACCGAGACACTGTTGCTGGACGGTGCCAAGCTGAACGTGGCGGGCGGAGCGATCGCCAGAGACGCACTTGCCGAGGCGCTGAGCGTCCCGCTAGAAGCTTGGAGCGAGAGATTGTAGGTCCCGTTGCCCGTTCCGGCCGCCGCGGTAAGCTGGATCGTCTGTCCTGCCGCAGTTAGTGAAAATGGCGAGGCGGGAGAAACGGTTATACCACTTGGGAAGCCGGAAAGCGTGACAGTCGCGCTGCCACTAAAGCCGTTCTCAGGCGTGAGAGACACATTGGCGGTAGCCGAAGTGCCGGGCGCGATGGAAATCGCCGTTGGGTTGACGCTAATCGCGAATGAAGGCGGCGATGACGGCGGAGCAGGTGAGGAACCGGATCCACCCCCTCCGCACCCCGGGGCCAGCAGTATCGAAATCAGAGCGAAGGTAACGGCTATGCGCGCGGCACTCACGATCATTCTCCCCCATGCTTCGTAATAAGTTCGATGTGATTCGAGACACCTACTCGGGTCGTCTTTGCACTTTGCTGCGTATCGCCTTCATGCGCGCCGTAATCGGCCCGTGAAGCCGGGCATCCCGGGCTGCGGAACGCATCCTGGGCCACTGCATGGCGGGCATCTGGTCCAGCGGTTCAGGGAGCTTCAAGACGGTGATCCCGGAAGCGGAGATGGCATAAATGGTCTCTCCGGCAGGATCCATGGCGACGGTCGGGGCTAAGGGTTGCCCCTGCCCCAAATAGAGGAACTGGAGCGCCTCCGGCATCATAACGCGGGCCCGCAAAGTGCCCAGAGCGGCGTCCCAGAGCTCGAGTGAGTCAGTGAGAGGCACTACCAACACCTTACCTCCCGGACTGAACATCGCGCCCGGCACGCCGCCAGTGTCGGCCGGGCTCAAATCCGGGTAGACATTGGTATTGAGATAGTGAAGGCTGGAGTCAAAGAACCCGACGGCGGAACCGGCCCCGTCGAAGGCGTCAACCGTTGCGAACTGGCTGCCGTCATTGGCAACGGCCAAGTCATACCAAAAAAGGTATCCAAAGCCGTTGGTTTTGACTGCGTAGGTTTCCGGGTCGATGGAACAAACCAATCCGTTGCTGCTATCCGTTGCCACCGCGTAGAGGTGGGATCCATCACCAGACGCCTTGATATAACCGCACAGCATGGAAGAAAGGTTGGAAGGCTGGCTGAATGTCAAAGTGGTAAGGTCGAATACTGGTCCCGCCAGCACAACATGATTGGAGTTGCTTATCGCCATCGAACTGATCCCCGCCGCATTGCCGCTATAAGTGAACACGGAACCGGAGGAAGGAACGTCGGGATTGAACACTATCAACTGCAGGGGCCAGGAGTTCCCCACCACGCCCGCCACCACCAGCCTGGTGCCGTCCGGGCTCAACGCCATCATGTTGTAAGCGGCCTTGGCCGCCGCGGGAAAGACAATGGGAGTTTGCCATTGCAGCGTCGTGAGATTGAGCACATCCACTTCCGTGGTCTTCAACGCATAGAGCACGTCGCGGTGGCGGTCGTAGAGAATCTCTAACACGTTGGCGGCCGGGACGATGGTCGGCGATCCGTAGTACGTGGCGGCGGCGGCCAATGTCCCCGATCCCTGGGGACTGGAAACCTCGATGTTGACCGACTGCCCGGAACTTCCGCCGGGCACCGCGAACCCCTCGCCCTGCAAGGTGGTACCATAATACTCCTGAGGCGTCAGGCTGCTGACGGTTGAGCTCCCAAACGTAATCGTGGGCGCCGCCGGTGGCAGGCTCGACCAGAAACCATAACCGAACAGGTATCCGGGCGGATTGCCTGTGGGCGGCAGGAGGTTGGCGCTGAAGCCGATGGGCTCGACGCCGTACGATACGCCACCCGGCACCACGGCGGTATTTCCGTTACTGCCGATGCATACGATATCGGCGGGGCCGGGGATGGGTGAGGCGGGAATGCTGACGTACGGCACTCCCGGAGACGGTCCGGTGGTGTATGACGCAGGTTGCCCGCCGACATAGATCTTTACGTCCGTGGGTTGGTTCATCGCCATCACTTGCCCAGATTGGTTCAGGGGCAGCGAAGCAGCCAGGACCGGGCAAGTGGGCCCGGACAGAACCGGATCGTCGGTTGAAAACGGCGCGGGGGCCTGTGTCAGGGCCACCACTCTCATGCCTTCGTTTATCCCGAAGTAAGCGCGCCCCTCGGCATCAGTAGCCAGCAGCCTCTCGAAGTTATCGTCCTCCGGTAGCACCGTAGCCGAGAGGTAACCGAGCACGTTATAGCTGCTGGTGTCGAACTCCATAATCGCAAGTGGGAAGGGGTATTCAAGGAACAACCGGCTGCCGTCGGAGCTGAATTGAACGGCGGAACGGGCGGTCTGAAAAGCATAACTGAACGGGAATGTGGTGGTGCCCAGCACCGCCAGGGAGCGATTGAGAAACGTCACCTGAACCGCGGAGGCGACGGCTATCCTCGAACCATCGGCATTGAGCGCGTATCCGCGAATGCCATATTCGTCGTTGGGCGGGTTAACCGTGTTCACCGGAACCGTCGTCAGGGTGGAAGTATCCGAGCTGTAAAGGTAAAACTCGTCGGCGGAGAAAACCGCCCACTTGTGATCGGCACTGCGGGCGAGACTGTCCACGCCCCAGAAACTGAGCGCGTTCTGAGCTGTTGGCTCGAGTTGGCTGAAGGTATTCGTGCTGGAATTCCACTGGTAGAGATACTGACCGGCCTCGTAGATGTTGTCGGATTCGATTCCCTGCTCCAGGCCGGTCATCAGCACCTCGCCGTTTGCCAGGGCCACCACCATGGGAAAGAACAAACCAAAAAAATAGTTCCCCGTGGCGATGTACGGATGGAGCGCGACCGCGTAAGTATCCTCGTCAACCGTAATGATCTCCTGGGCCTGCGTGCCGAGCACCAAGGTTTTTCCGTCCGCCATTTGATCAATTCCCCAGGGTTGAGGAACGGGAATCCGCGCCTTCACCGAGAAGTCCAGGCCCGAAATCACATCGAGTTCGTTGAGGCCGGGATTGGTGGCGAAAAGCAGTTGCCGGGACTCGTCGTAAAAGCCGTGGACCAGGGTGCCGCCCACGAAATGGTAGGGATCCGGCACGGCCACAAGCATCACGGTGAACTGAAGCGAGGCTGACGCGGAGAGCGTTCCCGAGGCGCCATTCACGCTTACGGACTGCTGCCCGGTGGCGGCGTTGCTGGCAGCGGAGAGTTCAACGGAGGCCTCGTTCCCGGCGGTAATGGATAGATTTGCGGGCGAAGCTGTAACCCCGGTGGGTAAACCGGCAAGGGTTACGGATACTGAACCGGTAAATCCATTTTCCCCCGTCACCGACACCTGGACTTGGTTGGTGCCCCCCTGCATGATGGCGATGCTGGTTGGAGACAATGAAAGAGTAAAACTCGGAGTGGCTGGCGGAGGGGGAGAAGGGTTCCCACCACCGCCGCCAGAACCCCCGCCACAAGCCGTCATCAATAACGCAAGAAAGCTGGCACTCGCTATATACCGGAGTTTCCTCGTCGCTGCCATGGGGTTGCTTACCATTAAACCTCCGCACGGCCGAGAGAGCGTGTTCAGGGGGGGCGCTATCAGGGGTGGTTGCCAACAATCTTAACCTCGGCGGTTGCTGGGTTAACAATGGGGGCAATGTCCCCTGCGCGCTTCGTACCTGTGCGCCGGAGTCTGTTCCGGGCATTGGTGCCGGGAGCTGCACCGCGGCGTTGTAGCGATCGCTTCAGCCGACTGCGGTCACGATACCATTTGCGCTTAGCAAATAACAAGTTCGAGGTTAGGTAAGAGACATAGTGTCTGTATAGTAACCTTGGAATGGACGGAGTGGCATCCCGCTCAGCGGCGAAATGGCGCGTCTGGTGTGCATCACCGTGGAGGGGCAAGGGTTTACTTAGCGCAGTTCACTTAGACGGTAGTCGCCTTGTCGGAAACTGGCCGGTGCCGTGTATAGGTGACTCCTCAAAAAGGAATAGGACCTGCCTCGTCTCCTTGAGTATACGAAAGCCGCGTTGCCATTCAATTCACACTGACACGCTAGCGAGAAATCTGGCGCGGCCCTACAGAGCAGGTCTGATTGGATAACGGCATCGGCTCCAGTCCGGTAGACTTGGAAGTGCT
>CAYTMD010000022.1:0-27911 GCA_964438685.1 uncultured Acidobacteriota bacterium | reverse complement strand
GGTGCCGCTTCGCCAGATGCACGAGACCTTTCGGGTGCTCTCTCCCGAAATCGCCACTACCACGGCCCAGACCGATCAACACGCGAATGCGGTCCAACGCGCGGCTCTCGCCTTGCGCTCGCAAACGGCAGCGGGCGCCGAAATGGTAACCGCGGGGCTGACCGGCCTTGTCGCCAGCCGCAAAGCCCAGGCGGGCATCGAGGCGGTTTGGGAAACGGCGCGCGGCATCGCTTTGCTGGCAGAAGGAACCTGGCCGCCTAATCCTGCCGCCATCATGGCGGCGGGGCTGCACTTTGAAGCAGCGGCGGAATATGCGCTGCTGGCCGGCACCAGCAGCCAGCGTCACGGTGCCGGCAGTGCGGGATACGGGACGCGGGACGCAGGACACGGGTTCGGAAACCCGGGTTCCGGACCCCAATTGCCGAATCCTGAACTCGCGCCGGGCGCCGCGGGCGCTTCCTCAAGGTTTAGCGGCAGTGGCGTGGTGATTATTCGCGGCACGCAAGCCTTTGAGGAATACGTGGCAGGCGCGGTCAACGGGGCCGTCGCACGGGGAGTGAATGTTACCGCGACAAGCGCCCAGAGAGGCTCGCCCGTAGGGCACTAAAAGCCGGGGCTCGGGAATCGGGGTTAGGAATTAGCCCCGAACCCTGAGACCCGAGTCCCGAAACCCGAGAACAACATGGCAAACCCAGCAATCGTTTATCCCTTCGGTAGCGGCACGGCCACATTGAATTTCCTGCGACCGCCTCAGCGCGTTCCCGCTTATTCCGCGGTTGCGGTCCGTCATGACAACGTGGCGTCAAGTGGCGTTCGCGAATCGGTGCTTGAACGCATCGACAACTATCTTGATCTTGATTTGGAATGGGTGGGCAGTGGCTCCGACGTTCAGGCGTGGGCGCAATTCATGAACTACGCGCTCCAGGGCGGCGTTTTTGCCTACTATCCCGATAGATCTCAAACCAGCTTCACCAACTTCTGGCTTGAGGACACCAACTGGACCGCCGCCTATAAGGCTCCCGGACAGTATTCGTTTCACCTGAAGTTTAGACAGGTTGTCACCTGAATCGGGTGATCCGATGATCCGGTGATCGGGTGAACAAGGAAAGCAGAAGCCAAATCGGCTTTTCCGCTGCTCACCGGATCACCCGATTACCCGACCACCAGATTCAACTTTGAGCGGACAAATCGATGATAAATGGAAATCAAACTTGGCAGGCGGGGTTGAATACTCTACAGAAGCAGCCCCTGTACGTTTTGCAGATCCCGCAGTTTGGGATCGTGCTCGCCAGCTTCAGCCTGGCACAAATCCAGCCGCTCACCCAAAGCGGGTACGGGGCGACGGCATGGGGAATTGGCGGTTGGGGAACGTAGCGCCGGTTTCTCACCACGGTTCGAAAGGGCGGAGCTGAAGCCCCGCCTTTCCGGCGGCGTCCAAATGCGGCGAAAAGTTCGGGCTAGCGGCAATACCGTTCACTCAAGCTGACTGGTCCCAACTGAACCCCCTCACCCCCGACCCCTCTCCCCCAAGGGGGCGAGGGGAGAGGTGATTTGAATATACCTCCCTCGCCCCTTTGGGGGAGAGGGTGGACCGCAACCGGCGCTTTCACCAGCCGGGGCGGGACGGGTGAGGGGGTCGTCTGGTAAACAGAAAGATCGATCAAGTTTGACCGAAGGAAGTTAACCACTACAATGCCCACTGTATCCCAATATTGGCCCGGGAATTTCTGGCAAGCGATGAACCAGTCGCTCGCATGGCTTTACGGCCGGCAATCGAGCCCCGCCGGCAACTGGCTTGCCAACGCCCTGCTGACGCAAGGCGCCACGAGCTCCGCGGTAACGGATGAGCCCGCTTCAGGCCTGGTGGAGTGCGGCATCAGCTCGATGACAAATTTCCTGACGGGTCTTACCGTCAGCGGCGCGCAGGAATCCTCCTTCGCGATGTCGCCCATTGAATCGATTGTGGCGGCGCTTCCGCCCGGCCTGCTGGCGGACAATCAACTGGGTCCCGACGGCTACCCGGTAAATGAATCGGGCGTGGCGCTGGCCTGGGGCAACCTGCTGGTAAACAGTTACCAGGTCACCGTGGCGATGCAGCAATCCGTTGGCGCTCTGCTCTATAACAACAACTCCACCTCCATCACTCCCGGCCTTCCCCAGACTCCGGGCGTTATCGCCAAGTGGACGGCCAACGCCAATTATCCTTTCGGGTCGCTGATCGTGGACTCAAGCAACAACGTCCAGGTGGCGTTGTATAACGGCGTCACGGCCAGCACCAGCAATCCACCGAATTGGCCGGCACAATTGGGAGCGCTGACCGCCGACAACACCCAACTCTGGAAACTCATTGCCGTTGGTTACCAGAACACTGGCTGGCTGGCGACGGGCTACGTTTTCAATTTGCTCAACGCCCAGACTTCTTACCGCGTTGATGTGTTTGTCCACGCCGATGTTTGGTACTACCAAGGAAGCTCAACGCTGCAAACCACCGTTCCCCCAGGAGGCGGCGCTTATGCCGGCGGCTATACATGGAGTCTGGCAGGCGTGCATCCAGGCATGCTGATTGCCGCACTTTACCCTGCCAGCGTGCCCGCACCCGCGGTGAGTTGGTACGGTGCCTCGCTTCCCTCCGGTTGGGTGGCGCATACCAACACGGGTGTTTGCCAAACACCGCAGGCCGGTCTCACTCTGGGCGGCAAGCTGACGAACTATAAAGCGCAGGTTTACGCCAAGACTGACATCGAATACTTGCAGGAAGATAACGTCCCAATCATCGTACAAAGTGACGGCTACCACGCGCGCGCCGGTAGCTCCGTCATCTTGAATCCGGAATCCGGAATCCCCGCTGTGCATATTCTCTACAACGATCCGATTGTGGGTTGGACGGAAGTCTTCGATTCCATGGGATCCATGCTGGAATATTCGGACCTGCCGCGCTCCTTTGACGTTCCCACCAGCGACCCGCTTTTCGTTCCCAATCCCGGTTCCACGAACCTGCCGGTCATCCAGAATCGCGGATATATCTACGATTGCGCCCTGGCCATCCTTGCCTACACGTCGGCGGGGAATTTTACCGCGGCGAACAAGGTCATTAAGCAACTCAATACCTTCCTCGCCACGCCGGGTTACCTGGCTTCAACGCTGCTGGAAAATGCCGAAGATGGTTCCACGGCGCGGTGGTCGAAAAGCGGCACGGGCGCTGCCATTACTAATGTTGCCGCCTCCACTGTTTCCCCTCTTGAGCCTCCTTCGGGCACTGGAAACATCCTGGATTTTCACTCCGGCTCCGGCGCCGGGGTGTTTGCATACACGGGCAGCGGCTTCCCCGATACCACGGACAATCAACTAAGCTTTGAGCACCTGGAAGGACCGGCGACGAGTTTTGTTTTTGCCGTTGGCATCACCACGGCAAAAGGCCTGGTGACCAGCTTTCAAGTCACCAGTGACGCGGCCGGTCCCGCAACGTTAGCTGGCACCGTCATCACAATTCCCATCGGTCCGGGTGCGGGCGTGTGGCGCACCACGCTCGTGAATCCTGAATCTTCAATCTCGAGCCTCGCCGGCGACACGCTTGCCAGCATCACCGGCTTCCAGATCACGCTCAGTACGCCGAGTAGCGATCTCTACTTTGATAATTTCAGCGCCGGAGCCCTGCAGCCCGCGAATTCCCTGAGCTTCAGCTATGACACTTACAACGGCCAGGTGGACCAGGCATACATTCGCGCCGGCTCAATGGCCTGGGTGGTTTATGCCTACTGCGTTTACATGCGGCTTTCACAAGACTTCAGCCCGGTCTTTGCGCTGCAGGGAATGATTAACTTCCTGCTTACGCTGCAAAGCACCGCGGCTGACCTTACGCAAGGGCTGTTTTACGAAGGGTATGGACGCTACCAGGATCCGGGTTACCAATTCATTCCGGGAATTGTTCCCACCGTTTCAACCGAGCATCAAATCGACTTGTGGTTTGCCTTTCAGCGAGCCGCCAGCGTGCTGCCCGTGGCCGCAACCTCTTTGACCAAGGTGCAGCAAATCAATTCCGCGCAGGCCAATTCACTGCTTGCCACCGCGAGCGCTGCTTACGCCGGCGCCGCCAGCATCGATGCCAGCCTGCTTGCGAACCTCTATATTCCAGCTTCCGGCAACACGCCTGGCCGCTTCGCCCAGGGCGCGACGGGCAACACCCTTGACACCAGCCTGGCCCTCGACGCATCCGGCCATTGGGCGGCAATCTGGGCCCACGCCACCGCGCGCGACGATATTGCTCTGCAGTGCGTGGAGTTCGTATATACGAGGTTTTTGGAAGCAAACCAGACGATCACCCTTTCCAACCAGGCGAATTCCTACAATCAAACGTATCAGGTCACCACACCGTTCAGCGGCATGAAGCCCTATAGTGATTCAACGGGTGGATATTCCGGTTCGCCCGCGACGGTATGGCAGGAAGGCACCTGGGGCATGATCCTGATGCTCCTCGATCTCTCGTCAATTCCCGGTCTTGCTGATTTCTTCGCGGGCATTGGCACCACGACCGATGCAGTGCTCACAACGTTGATCAGCAGCCAAGCCACAATTCTGCAGGCTACGGGCAATGGGTCGTTGCTGGCTTATTCGCAGGCGGCGCGTGCCCTGCCTTATGAATTTGAGGTGTGGCCCGCCCTCGCCCCGACCGCATGGATGTGGCTGGTGGCCACCAATCCCAGCCTGCTGCTTTCCGTCGCCGGCCTGCCGCAGTTGCTGCCCTATATGTATGTTCCCGCGGGAGCGGAACAGTCCATTGACGACAAGAACGGTTCCAGCTCAGTTGGCCAAATGGAGCTTCGCTGCATCGATCCCGGCGGCTTGCTCCACACCCTGGCGGCGCAAGAAGAATTGATTGGACAGATCGTGACGTTCAGCATGGGCTTCCCCGGCAGTTCGCTGGGCGACTTCGTTCCACTGCACGTGCTGCAGATTTCCGAGATCGGATTCGATGCTGATGGCCGCGTCATCCTAAAGGCGGAGGACTTGAAACGCTTCGCCCAGGGCGCTTTCCTTTGGGCCAATGGCGGGCCGGAAGAGTTCTTGCCCGGTCAAAAGAATGTATGGCAGCTCAGCGGCGCGCAGTGGCTGGCCAACAGCTATCCGGTCTCCAATGACAACCCGCGCTGGGTCAGTGGCAATCCGCTCGACATCTTTCTGGCGGCCATGCAGAACGAATTGGGCGTGGGCCAGGATCTGGCACTCAGCGCGGTGGTGGAAGCAGGCGGTACGGGCGAGCTGGTGGCAGCCGTCAATCCCTTTTGGGCCAAGTACCTTCCCGGATTCGGAATTTCAAATCCGCAGCCTGGAATCCCGCCTGTTTCCGGCGACCCCGCCACGCTGATTAACCCTAACCCCTATCTTGATGTGGCCGGCATTACGGCGCTTCGCGATGCCATGTTCTCGGGAGACTGGTTCGAATTCAAGATCACCTCGCCGCAGCAGGCCCGCAGTTGGCTGGAGGATCAGATCCTGAAGCCTCTGGGTCTGGTCATGGTCGTCACGGCGTCCGGCCAGCTCACGCTTAAAGCGATGAAGAACCCGGCGAACCAGACGCCAGTGCAGGGGTTCACCCAGCGCAGCATCGTGGGTGTTCCGGAAGTCCGGCTCGCCCCCGTCATCAACGCCCTGGCTTATCGACTTGACGCGGACGACGCGGACACCAACACCAGCGCCCGCACTTACAACACCACCGTCACCATGCTTCAGCAGGCCAGCTATAACCTCTTCCGCTATCTCTATAACCACCAGGTGGAAGCGGCGGGACTTCGCACCGGCCGCGGCGGTACGTTGCGGGCCTTCCTGCTGGGCGACCAGCTCTTTAGGCGCTACGGCTTTGCCACGCCGGTTTATCAAATTGTGGCGCAGCTTGGGGCACTTCAGCCCGAACTGAAAGACTGGGTCTCACTCACTCATCCGCTGGTTCCGGACTATATCGGCGGTGGACGCGGCGTCACCAATATCCCGTGCGAAATCATTGGCCGTTCGCCCGATTACGCCAATGGGCAAGTGCGCTTTACCCTGATGGATATGCGCCGCGCCAGCACCACGACGCCATATTCAATCGTCCCCTCGGCGTCCATGGTTCTGCCACCGTACTCACAGGCCACGCCGGACGAGCAAGAGGAATATTTCTTCATTTCTCCGTCCCTGAATGGAGTGTGCACGGAGGCGCTTTCGACAATCTTTTGAAAATGGGTGCTGGGTGCTAGGGACTAGGGACTGGGGAAAACCCCAGCCCCCAGAACCCAGAGCCTAGCCCCGGAAGGTACCCAATGTCCCAAATGTTGATGTCATCAATCCCCGGTTTCTTCGATCTGGCCGACGGCACAATTGCCGGTGGGCAGCCCTTGACGGATTACGCCCTGGCAAAGATTTCGCACAATGCCAAGTTCGGGGCAGTACGCTGCGAGGTCATTTACATGGGCTTTTACGGACCCGGCGACACTGTTTCGCCTCCCGTCTCTCCCGTGGATGGCTACAGCTACAGCTATGCAGAATGTCTGTTCATGCCAATTCTCTATTCCTCCCGGACACCCGCGGCGGGCTACGTTCCGGGACAGGCAGCACCCCCCGCGCTTGCCAATAGCGATCCCGGGCAGGGCAGCCTGGTTGTTTGCCCTTATCAACTTGATGTGAATGACGCAAATGGCAAGGTCGTAGTCCAAACCTACTGGTCAACGAGCGGCGCGGAAGATCAAGGCACAGTCAAGGTTATGGCAATTTGCCAGCGGCTAAGTGTGAATCTGCCGGCCGGCGTGAGCGGAGATTAGGGTGGATCGAGTGATCCGATGAACAGAATGCTCACCCGATTGTTGAATTAGCTGATTAATTGAGGTGCTCGAATGGCCATTGTAAGAACGGTGCTCTCGCGAAAAGGCTTTGTCCAGCCACAGCATGGGATTACCCAATACGAAGCGGACATGGACGCCAACATGGCCATGCTCGACGCCAATGTTGCCTTCCTTAGCGACCTGGCTTCCGTGGTGGACACACTGGCAGGCGATCTGGGTTTAACCGGCCTGGTTAGCGGCTTTCAACTCGCCACATCCAACTCACTTTACCCCAGCGTCACCAGCGGAATCCTTTACGCGAATGGGTCGCGCTTCGCCCCTACCTCGCCCACTTTGGACGCGGCACCCCCGAATACGCAGTCTTATCTGTTCTATCAACAGGAAAGTTGGCCCAGCAGCTACTATTACCGGCCCGTTCTTGCCTCGCTTAATCGTGGCGACGCATTGATTGGGGTTGTCGTTACCAATGAGACCCAGGTTACGAATGTGACCCAGGCAACAAGCTTGTTTGGCCAGATCCCTGTGACGCCCACCGGACCCGGCAATTTTACTGTGCCGCATCTATTAGGGCGCGTTCCCGTGGGCGCAAACGTCCGCATGACCAGTCCTGGTGCCATCTGGTGGCAGTCGCCCACTGATATGGATGATGTAAACCTCTATCTTGTCGCCTCAGACGCCGGGGTGACCGCGAAGGTGCAAATATGGTGAACATGACAGGTGTTAAGTTACAGGTTACGGGTTGCAGAAACACAAAATGGGCATGGGTTTTGGTCTTGCTGTCTCCTATCACCTGTTCCCTGTCCCCTGTTCTCGCCCAGCAGCCTCAGGCGCAGGCAGGCCAGGCTATCTTCCCCGTCAATGCAAAATACGTGCAAGGGTTTGGACCTGGCTACTGGCCAACCGCCGGATCAAACCTGACCTTGAATCTGGCCCCTGGAACGGCGGTTTGCAGCAATACCGTTCAGACCTATGCGGGAGGTACACTTTCCCTGGCGCCCAGTGCAACCAATTATGTGTATCTCGACCCTGCGCATAATTGCGCGCCGGCGTCAAACACTACGGGCTTCGCCACTGCAACCATCCCGATCGCGAGGGTCGTCACCACCAGCACGGCAATTTCCTCGGTCGCCGACGTGCGGACCCTGTTTGTTTCGAATGGGGTGACTTCGCCGGGAACCGTGACCAGTGTGGGGATGGCCGGTGATGGCATCATTTTCAATCCCACGGTTGCCGGCTCTCCTGTTACGGCAAGTGGAACGCTCGCGCCGCAACTCCTCACCCAGACACCCAACACGGTTTTGGCAGGGCCGGGATCGGGACCATCAGCCACGCCCACATTCCGCTCACTGGCACCAGCGGACATGCCCGCGACGATTTCCAGTAGCACCACTGGCAATGCGGCCACCGCTTCGGCCCTGGCGGCAACCCCCACTCAGTGCACGGGTACTGGCCTGTCCCAGGGCATCACTTCGAACGGAAATGCCAATTGTATTGGCAGTCAGCCAGCTAACACTTTCTATGCGGCGCCTGGCGGCGCAAGCGGGAACCCTTCCTTCCGGCCGATGGTGGCAACGGATCTCCCTGCTTCCATATCAAGCAACACCTCCGGCAACGCCGCCACGGCCACTGCCTTGGCTTCTGGCCCCACGCAATGCGGCAGTAGCAACTGGGCCACAGGAGTTTCTACCAACGGAAATGCCAACTGCCTGCAACCTGGGTTCAGCAACCTTGCAGGTTCCGTGGCTATTGGCCAGACTCCCCTCACCACGGGCGGGGATCTTCTCTTTGTTAATTCGACGCCAGCCCTTGCCCGCTTGCCCATCGGCGGAACAAACCAGTTTCTCGGGATTAGCGGTGGACTGCCTGTTTGGATTCAACCGACTTTCAGCAACCTCAGTGGAAACGCGACAGTTTCACAGGGCGGCACCGGACAGACCACTGCCGCCGCCGCATTTAACGCACTTTCTCCTCTAACCACCGAGGGCGATCTGCATTACTACCATTCTTCTTCCAATACGCGGTTGGCAGTCGGCGGGGCAAATACTTTTCTGACCTCGAACGGCACCGATCCCTCCTGGGGGTCTTTGACTGGAGCAGGGTTTGGCAATCAGACCGCGAACAATGTTCTGGTGGCGCCCAACGGCTCGAATGGGAATCCTTCTTTCCGAACCTTGGTTGCCGGAGACTTGCCCGCTTCGATTACCAGCAATACATCAGGCAATGCTGGCACGGCCACAGCCCTGGCAACCGCGCCGGGGCAGTGCGCGGGCTCGGCATTTGCCACCGGTATCGCTACCAGCGGAAACGCCAATTGCATCGGCAGTCAAACCGCCAACACCTTTTATGCCGCGCCAAGTGGCAGTTCGGGGGCCCCTGCGTTCCGTGCTCTCCTCAGCTCTGACCTGCCCACGATTGCCATTGCGGGAGGCGGTACTGGACAGACCACGGCGACGGCCGCATTCAATGCTCTTTCGCCACTTACGACAGAAGGCGACTTGCATTATTACCACACCAACTCGAATACGCGTTTGGGTATTGGAGGCAACGGGCAATGCCTGACCTCCAATGGTGCTGACCCGGTGTGGGGTTCATGCGGCAGCAGCGCCGTTTGGAGTTCACTGGCTAATCCGACAGCCAATCTCACTCTTTCCATGTCCAACTACACGACGACGTTCAACCATACTTCGGGCGCCAATTGGACCTGGGCAAACACCACGGCAGCAACCTCCGGCACTTCGCAGTCGAGTCCAATTCAGAATCTTGCAGGCACGTATTGGACAGGTGCGGCTTCCGCAACTGATAGCTGGTCGTTTCAGGACGTTATTGCCAGTGGAACAAATGGGAACTCGACTCTGACCTTGGCCCATGCCGGCTCATCCGGGACGGCGACACTGAATGTTCCAAATTTAACGGATACTGCGACTACTCAGTATGGCGTGATGTACGGCGGGGGATCGTCAGCTACCGTAAAATCGACCGCGGCAGGTGCAAGTGGAATCCCATTGTTGGGCCAGGGTTCAGGGTCTGCTCCGGCATTCGGCACACTAGGAATAGCCGGAGGCGGCACCGGACAGACCACTGCTAGCGCGGGGTTCAACTCCCTTTCACCTCTAACCACGGAGGGCGATCTTCTTTACTACCATACTTCCGCAAACGCTCGCCTGGCCCGGGGTAGCAACGGCCAATGCTTGACCTCAAACGGCACAGATCCGGTCTGGGGTTCGTGCAGCACGGGGAGCGGGACGGTTACCAGTGTCGGAATGTCGATGCCTTCAATGTTCTCGGTATCAGGTTCACCGGTGACCGGATCGGGCACGCTGACAGCGACGCTGGCCAATCAAAACGCCAACCTCATTATGGCCGGTCCCACTTCTGGCAATGCCGCAGTACCAACATTTCGTGCCCTGGTGGGGACCGACCTACCTGTTCCCACCGCCAGTACATTGGGTGGTGTTGAATCCGTGGCTTGCACAAGCGGGCAGTTCATGAACCAGATTACCACCGGAGGAGTTCCCGGGTGCGCTGCTCCCAGTGCAAGCGGGAATCCCTCAGGCCTGGGCAATGGAGCCACAGTAATTGATGCCACTTTGCAATCGGGCGCAGACTTTGGCGTTCAGATGAGCAACGCACTTGCTCAGGCATCCGCTGCGGGTGGTGGGACGGTTGATGGGCGGGGGTTCGTCTGCCCCACTAATTGTCATATTGGAACCGCTAATCTTGCTATAGGGGATGGTGTTCATCCTGTTACGGTCTATCTTCCCGTGGGAACCATAACCCGCGATCCCATCGGCGGCACGGGTCCATCGGCGCAAATCCTCTACAACTCCAACGTCACTGTCTATGGATACGGTACGACCATCTCGGGTGCGACCGATACCGCAGCGGTGCAGCAAGCATTTAGCAGCAGTGGTGTCAGCAATTCACATCTCTATGGGTTTACCGTCAGTGATACCGGGCCTGTGGCTCCCGACTCAGTAGCTTTGCAGTTAGGTGGCCCCAATAGCGGCATACCTCTGGTCGCGCCTCCATCGACGTTACTCCCCACAACGATTGCGAGTTTGGGAGGGGGCTATTTCTTCCCCGGTGCCTTGGCTCATGTAGCCATCTATCCCAAGGCATTATCTGCCTCAAGGATAGCGGCTCACTATGCGGCAGCAAGCACGGTGACAGGGTATGAGTCAGCCGTGGAAGCGGATTCCCCTTCATCCTACTACCCCTTAAATGAGGCTTCCGGGACCACCACAAACGACCTCGTGGGAAGCCGTAACGGAACCTATACAGGGGGAGTCACGCTGAATACCCAAGCGTGGGTGGCCGCGGGGAGCAAGGCGGCAAGTTTTGACGGCACAAGCGGATTCGTGCAACTTCCAAGCTACAACTGGTTTAATGGGGGAGATTACACCATCGAATTCTGGGGATACCGAACGGGGGACATGGGCTTCAACGGAATATTCTCCAGCAGCAACGGTAGCAACGGCTTGTCGGTCACTGATAGCCCCAGCAACGGCAACTTCTATGTCTACCGAATCACCAACGGAGCGAACGTACCTCCCTATCTCGCACCGAACGCAGGTTACGACCTTCCGCTTAACACTTGGGCCTACGTGGCCATCACGTATACGGGTGGAAACATCACTTTCTACGTCAATGCGGCGCAATCGCGCGCTGGAACCGATACCGACCAGAGCACCTTTCAAGACCTCCAGACGAGCGGTGCAGACATCGGGATCAAGATTGACGGTCAGCACGGATGCTGGTGCTACAACCAACTGAACAATGTAAGTGCAGCGGGGGCGAGCGTTGGGGCGAAGATCACCAACAGCAGCGGGTACGCCTTCGGCGTCAACTCCGACCAGTGGAATGGCGGCAGGATTAGCGGCCCCATCGGCCTGTGGGACTCGGGGACCGATAAGGTCAGCTACAGTTATCTGGACTTCGAGAATAACCAAAGTTCCACAGGAGCGATTCTCTATACCGGCCCGGACGGAAACAATGCTGGACTGGGCTATGTAGTGGGGGATACGGTGAGGCCGGCGGGCGGCGACTCCACTGCGGTTTTCACGGTGACAGGTATAGGAACCGGAGGTTACGTCGCGGCGCTGACGGTGACCACCCCAGGCACAACCTACAGCAACGCGCAGAGCGTTGCCACCACAACCCTTACGGGCATCGGATCAGGATTGAGGGTTGACCTGATTGTCTCGGCTGCGAACCTGCTTCTCAGCAATGGTGGCAGCATGATTTTGAATCCTTACGAGGAGAACAGCGCTCCCGATTACATATGCAGTTCGGGAAATTTCATCTCCGGAGCCTTCGCGGGTGCTAGCGGGGCAAGCTACAGCGCGACCAAATGCACCGGGCCTTCGAGTCAATATGGAGGACCAGCCAGTAACTTCTTTTGGGGTCCGGGGCTGCTTTCTGACAGCATCGGGCTTTCCAACGGTGGGTACATCACAGCTGGTGGCACTTACGACTCGAACATCGACGTGGCCTTCAGGCCATCAGCAAGCTTTAACGTGAATTTGTTCCCGTATGATGGGCCAGCATTTGGTGGAAGGACTTCCCAAATTTACGGGATGTGGGGGCACGCCGACTGGAACGTGGGCGTCAGTAGGCCTCATGCGGGAACGCTTGCGACAGGCAGAAGCACTTTCAGTCAGATTGCTAATCCCGGCGCGCCAACTCTGACGGCTTACGGCGGGACAGGTACAACTTCCTCGCCTTATGGCCTTGTGTGCAACGATGGTAATGGCGGCACTACGCTGCCCGCCGCACCTGTCACCACGGTAAGTGGACCTTCCGTGCTGGGCGCTTTGTATATTCTTACAGTCAGCAATGGGGGCAGCGGTTACGTCTCGGGTGATGTGGGAACCCATTTCACGGTCATCCAGGGAAGCAATACCAGCGGTCAAGGTACGATAACCTCCGTTAGCGGCGGTGCAGTCACAGGAGTTTCCATCTATGTCGCCGGAAGCCAGTATGCGACATCCCCTTATCCCGGTAGTGGCGGGACCAATATCTTTGCCACTTCTGGAGGTTCCGGTACGGGTTTAACCGTCGCGGCCACGGCGACCTCGATCACCATAACATACCCATTGACCGATGGATGTCGATCCTGGACGGTGCTGAAGGGGGATACGTTACATGCCGTTCCTGGCGGCCAAAGTACCAACTCCTCGGCCAACCTTATTGACTTTGGCGATGCCACGGTTGGTTATACCCCGTCATCGCGGAATACCACAGCGGACACCTTGTTCGCAGGGGTGCTGCAGACCGCGAACAACACGCTCGACGATGGTTACGGGAATTTGACCGCTGCGAATAAGTCGACGGCCCAACAGTTCTGCATCAGCTCGAATTGTATATCCTCGCTTTGGTCAAACCCTATGACCACACCAGGGGACATTTTGTTTGAAGGCGCGAGCGGAGTGGCCATGCGACTTGCGGGGAACACGTCGAGCACGCCGATGTATCTAAAATCCATTGGTCTTTCCGGAGTCGCAACTGCACCCACATTGGCGCAAATTCAGTTCAGCGATATTGCCGGAACTCTGGGCGTCGCCGCCGGTGGCACCGGCCAAACGAGCTTCTCTGCCGGCTTGCTCAGATCCAACGGCACGGTATTGAGTTCATCAGAGCTATCTGGCGATTGCACAACCTCCGGGGCCAACGCCGTTGCCTGTACAATGACCAATGGGGTTTCCTTTGCATCCTCGGCAACTACCGACACCACCAACGCTGCCAACATTACTTCCGGCATCTTCACATCTGCGCGTGAGCCCAGCACCACGGTCAATTCGATCAGCAACGACACCAACGTGACAGGTACGATCGCTGCGCAGAATCTGACGCTGGGTTGGACGGGCCAGTTGAGCATCGTGCGCGGCGGCACCGGACAAACCACCGCATCGGCAGCCTTCAACTCGCTTTCACCTCTGAGCACCGAGGGGGATCTGAACTATTTCCATTCTTCTTCCAACACGCGCCTGGCGATCGGCGGGGCGAACACCTTCCTGACTTCGAACGGAACAGATCCTTCCTGGAGTTCATTAACCGGAGCGGGATTTGGCAGCCAAGCCGCCAATACAATGTTGGCAGGGCCGAGCGGAGCAAGCGGAAATCCTGCTTTCCGCTCCTTGGTCGCAGCGGATATTCCCAGTTCCATTACCAGCAATACTTCTGGCAACGCCAGCACGGCCACAGCGTTGGCGGCCGTTCCCACGCAATGCTCGGGAAACAACTTCGCCACCGGGGTTGCAGCGTCGGGCAATGCAAATTGTTCGCAGCCCACCTTCGCCAATCTCTCCGGTTTGCTTGCGCTCAGCCAAACGCCGCTGACAACGACGGGCGATTTGCTTTATGTAAACTCCACTCCGGGCTTGGCGAGGCTCCCTATCGGCATCGCCAATCAGTTTCTGGGAATCAGCGGTGGTTCCCCTGGCTGGATACAGCCGTCATTCGGCACTCTGAGTGGTTCCGTATCCATTGCTCAACTGCCAACCGTTCCCGTAGCAAACGGTGGTACTGGACAGACCACCGCATCTGCCGGGTTCAACGCTCTTTCGCCGCTTAGTACGGAAGGCGACCTACTTTACTACCATTCCTCCGCCAACACCCGATTGGCAGTTGGTTCCAATGGCCAGTGCCTGACCTCCAACGGAACAGATCCCGCCTGGGCTTCATGCAGCGGCACTGGCGGTACCTCTGCCTGGAATTCTTTGACGGCTCCGACCACGAACCTGTCGATTTCCATGGGGTCTTACACATCAGCCTTCAATGCCACCACGGCGGTCAACAATTACTTTACTTGGGCCAACACTACTGCGGCGACCTCCTCTGCCGCCCAGTCTTCTCCGCTCCTTGGTTTATGTGGCCAAGGTTGGGAAGGATCAACGCCGGCCAATACTTCCGATTGCTGGCAAATGCAGAACTCCATTGGTAACGGGTCTAATCCCGCTGTGACACTCGCGCTAACAAACACGGGTTCCTCCTCAGGAAGCGTCCAGGTGCAGGTGCCCAACCTGAACGCTACTTCATCGGTTTCGACAGGGACGCCACCGTCATGCACGGTAGGGTCGGCCGGGGCTCTATGTTTGGGTGAGGGTACGGCGGCGACGGCGGCTTCCGGTGTTGACCAGATTTATGCCGATTCGACCCACAATCTTATGGCGTCGCTCAACGGCGTATCGTTTTCGAGTGGCGCCACGTTTGCACCCATTGCCGTGATGGCGATTTCTACACAGACCGGAACGTATTCAGCGCTAAGTACGGATTTCTCGATTCTCTGCAATTCGACGAGTGCTTTTACCATCACGTTGCCCACAACTGGGATTCCTACCGGCAAAGTCTATCGGATCAAGAACATCAACACTGGGGCCTGCACCGTCTCGGCCGGCGGTTCGGTGAACATTGATGGCGCGACGACCTACGTTCTTGCGACGCAGTGGGGATCCATCGACGTACAGTGGAACGGGACGCAATATTACATTTTCTAGGGAGATAACCCTATGGCTTTTGAACCTGTCAAATTGGCGAATGTGCGAATCCTGACCGCGACATCGAACTCGGTCTACACTCCCGACACTAATACCCGAGCGATATGGGTGGAGTGCCTTGGTGGCGGTGGGGGCGGCGGTGGAAACAACAACAACTCTAACGCTAACAATGGCGTTGCCTCCTCGGGCGGCGGGGGTGGAGCCTTTGCGGCCAACTACGTTACCAATCTTGCTGCCAGCTACAATTACGTCTGCGGAACTGGAGGCGCTAGGGGAAATGCCAACAACAACACGGCTCCGACCGCAGGCGGAAACACCTTATTCGGCGGAAACAACGGCAACGCAACATTCGGGAATATTTGCAATGCCGGGGGCGGCTCACCGGGCGTGATGATGGCAGTTGGTGCTACGACCGCGACGGTCGCTGGCGGTGCCGGCGGTACGCCCAATAACGGCGCCATCCTCATGCCGGGGCAAGCGGGAGGAGCCGGAAGCCGGAGTAATAACGCGGTAGGGCTCTACCTCTCAGGGTGTGGAGGTTCTGCAGCACGCGGCGGTGAAGGTGCTCAAGGTGTAATGGCCGTCGGCACAAACAATGCTAACAACGGCTTGAATGGGGCCAACTACGGTGGCGGTGGGTCGGGCGGAGCCACAGCGGGCAATAACAATTCGAGCGGTGGGAATGGCGCGCAGGGCGTCATTCTCGTGTATGAGTATATGTGAGGAGGAAACAATGAAGAAGGTCATCTGGACTCTTAACATTGGTGATTACGCTCCCGAGATTACCGCGATTACTTACCCGCTCCTGCGGCATTATGCCCATAAGATCGGCGCGGAGTTTCAGATCATCTCAGAGCGGAAGTTTCCAACCTGGCCGGTGGTCTATGAGAAGCTTCAGATCTATGAGCTGGGCCGTGATAACGACTGGAACATTTACATCGATTCCGACGCCCTCGTTCACCCCGACATGTTCGACGTAACCGATCACCTCCCAAAGGATGTCGTGGCTCACAACGGCAACGATATGGCCGGAAACCGCTGGCGCTATGACCGGTTCTTTCGGCGCGATGGCCGGCACATCGGGTCGTGCAACTGGTTTACTGTGGCATCCGATTGGTGCATTGACCTTTGGAAGCCACTTGACGACCTCACGCCTGACGAGGCGCTTTGCAATATTTTTCCGGTGGTTTCCGAGGTGAACAGTGGGTGTTTTGATCGAAGCCATTTGATTGATGATTACACCCTTTCGCGCAACATCGCCAGGTACGGCCTCAAATTCAGGACGGTAATGAAGATTCAGGATGCCATGAATGACAAGGGCAGCTATCTCTGGCACGTTTACACGGTTTCCCAGCCGGAAAAGCTGCGGCAGATGAAGGAGATGCTGCGGGGCCAGTGGGGTAGCGGCATAACGGAGTACGTAACGAAATCACCTGCCAGCTTAGGAGAGAAGGGTGGTGCATGAATATGCTGAAGCGTGTGTTCTTCACTTGGGCGACCGCAATTTTGGTACTCTGGTGCGCTGTTTCCCTGGTTGCCCCGACTGGCTTCCAGTTCACGCCACGTCCCTTATTGGCTTTCCCACAAGCTGAGATCGCGGGTCGGGCCAGAATAGCGGGAGTGGCACAGTTCGGCGGAACGGCGTCCGCCGGCATCACCTATGACGCCTCATCGCAGGGCTCCGTTACGGGAGGGAATAGTATCTCTTGGACGCACGTGACCGGGGCAGGACCACATCGTGCTCTTTATATTTCTCTTTATGCTCAGGCTAGTTTGGCCGCCGCAACTTGCACTTACAACGGCGTCACAACTACTTTTTTATTGGACCAAGTAGATGGTATCTCGCTCTTTCATACGGCTGCCTTCATCCTTCCCAATCCCGCGAGTGGGTCCAATACGGTTTCTTGCAGCGTATCAAGCAGTGGGGGATTTCTAATAGGGCAAGCTACGAGTTGGACAGGGGTCAACCAAACCATTCCCAACCGCACAGCTATTGGGGCAAACACTCCTACTGGCAGCACAACCAACATTGTCGTAAGTAACGCCGTGTCTGGTGACATGGTGGTGGACACGGTTGTCGTGTACAGCGCAAGCGTGATAACTCCCGGAGGAACGCAGACCCAGAGGTTCGAGCAAACCAATGTCGCTAGTAATTCCACCACAATTGGTAGCTCTAGCAAGTCGGCTGCAGGGAGCACGACGATGCAGTGGGCGGGGACATTTAGCTATTGGGCAGAAATCGGTGTTGCCCTCATCGCGGGATAAGGCAGTGATTACATTGATTTCTTTTTGTTAGCTGAGAGGCGCCTCCCTTTGAAACTCACTCTACCACTTCAAGCCGGCAACTTCCGATGCCGACTATGGATTCTTCTGTGCCGCGCGCGCCGCATACATCCTGGCGGCAGCGCGGCAGGCGTGGGCTCCAACCCATGCCTTCATGAATTCGCATCTAGAGATTTGATACAGCAGAATAAGGGCGTGGTGCCAGGCAGTTCCCCGCGACATGGTCAGTCACGCCGACTCGGCAGTTGTCAGCTTGGGCTCCACTCCCTTGTCCACTGCCTTTTCGCGCCGGGCCACCAGCCAGGAACCCACCCGCAGGGACAAAAGTAAAGCCACCAACGCGCCGTAGAATAGTGGTTTACGCACGTCCGACTTCACCAGCCAATAATAATGTACCACTCCGGCGATGGCGGTAACGTAGACCAACCGGTGCAATGCCAGCCAACGCTTGCCCCCCAGGCGGCGTATCCAACCTGCCGTGGAGGTTAGGGCAAGTGGAATCATCAGCATAAATCCTGTGAACCCTGCCGTGATGAAAGGCCGCTTGCTCACGTCGTGCAGCATTTCCTGCCAATCAAAAAACTTGTCGAGCCCCAGCCAGGTGCTGAAGTGGAGCAACCCATAGAAGAAGGCGAATAAGCCCAACATGCGGCGAAAGCGAATCAGCTCCGGCAAATGCAGGAGCCTGCGTGCGGGTGTCACGGCCAGCGTGGCGACAACAAAGATCAGTGTCCAGCTACCTGTCTGGTGCGTGATGAATTCGATGGGATTGGCAGTCAGATCGTTGTGCAGCGCCCGCCAAGCAATCTGGCCCAGCGGGATAAGGCACAATGCAAATACTGGCAGCTTGATCCATTTGCTCCTGAGAACTTTTCGCAAACGCCTACCCTCTCTAGTAGTTCTTTTTCAAGTCCATGCCTGCGTAGAGCGATGCGACTTGGTCATAACCATTGAACATCAGCGTGGGACGCCGGAAGAACTCGCCCAAACGGCGCTCTTTAGCTTGGGTCCACCTTGGGTGGTCCACGTGTGGATTGACGTTGGAATAGAATCCGTATTCGCTGGAACTGGATAAGTTCCACGTGGTGTCCGGTTTTTTCTCCACCAGTTTGATCTTCACCAGCGACTTGATGCTCTTGAAGCCGTACTTCCATGGCAATACCATGCGCACGGGTGCGCCATCCTGATTGGGCAGTGTTTCCCCATACATGCCGAAGCAAAGTAGCGCCAGCGGGTGCATGGCTTCATCCAACCGCAGCCCCTCAATGTAAGGGAAGGATATCCCCGCGTAATTTCCCATGGGCATCTGGCCAGGGCTGTAGTAACTCTCAAACGCCACGAATTTCGCCTTGGACTGGGGCGAGACTTCTTTCAGCAGCGCATTAAAGGAGTAGCCGACCCACGGCACAACAATCGACCAAGCCTCCACGCAGCGATGACGGTAGATGCGCTCCTCCAGCGGCGCCAAATGCAGCAACTCCTCCAGCGTAAAGGTACGAGGCTTGTCCACCAGCCCGCTTACTTTCACGCTCCAGGGGGACGTGCGAAAATTCGTGGCATTCTTGGCGGGGTCTTCCTTTCCCGTACCAAACTCGTAGAAGTTGTTGTAATGCGTAACGGCATTGTACGGCGTTACCTCCTCGGAGGTGCTGAATGGACTCTTCGTTGTCACGTTCAACTTGGTCCCTGCCAAAACCTTTTGCGACGGCCAGGCAATCTCCCTCAGCGATCGTCCTGCCAGCGCCCCCGCGGTCACTCCCAGGGCGCCTGTCAGGAATTTTCTCCGGTTCAAATAGAGCCATTTTGGTGTGATCTCCGACGACGCGATTTGTGAGTCCTTTTTTATAAGCACCTTTCACCCCCCCCTGCTATCGGACAGGTCCCGTATAAACTCGGAAGCACCATCCGAGCGCGTCCGTCTTACCGCTCCCCAGTTTAGGCTTCATCCCTGCAATTCCTATCCTATTTGACGCCCGACGATGTCCCAAGGATGCATTTATCGCAAACATTTGCAAGGTGGAGTGTTCAGCGTCCGCGAAACAGAATTTTCCCGGATGGGTGTTGCCAATTACCTTCCGAAAGGTTAGCTTGTAGGCCGCCCGGAGAGGGTGGGAGTGATTCAGGAAATACCGGTAATTGAAGCATAGGAGGCTGTGCCATGAGAATCGTCAGCATCGGTGAAGTCTTGTGGGACGTCATTGGAGACAAGGAATACCTCGGCGGCGCGGCGCTCAATTTTGCCGCCCATGCCACGCGCCTGGGCCACACCGTATTCTTTGTCAGCGCCGTTGGCAAGGATGAGCGCGGGCGGCGCGTCCTTGAGCGCATGACGGAAATAGACCTCTCCACACGTTACGTTCGGGAGATTGACACCCATCCTACCGGCGTTGTGACCGTTGAACTCGACACAGCAGGAGTGCCTCGATTCACCATTCATCATCCCGCAGCATACGATGCGCCGGAACTCACGGAGCGCGATTTCGCGGAGCTCCTGTCACCTGAACCTGACTGGATATATTTCGGCACGCTCTTTCAGATGAGCGCAGTGGCCAGGCAATTGACCTACAGGTTCATCGATTCCCATTGCGGTGCGCGGCTCCTGTATGACGTCAACTTGCGCAAGGACTCCTACACCGCGCCGTTGGTGCATGAACTGATGGCACGTGCCCAGGTGGTTAAACTCAATGAGGATGAAGCGGCGACGATCGATGAAATGCTCGGTAAATCTTCGAGCTCCCTGGAGGATTTCTGCCGAGCGCACTCCCGTGAATATGGCTGGCAATCGGCCTGCGTTACGCGCGGCGAGAAGGGTTGCGCAATGCTGGTGAACGGGGATTACGTCGAAACCGGCGGCTATACCGTGCAAGCCCGGGACACCGTCGGTGCCGGCGATGCTTTTGCCGCCGCTTTCATCCATGGACTAAGCTTGCAATGGCCGGTAGCGGAAATTGCCGATTTTGCCAATCGCATTGCCGCCCTCGTGGCCAGCCGGCCCGGAGGCACCCCACAGTGGACCCTCGAAGAAGCCCGAGCGCTTTCGAAATGATCCACCCTTTCCGCGCAAGTTGAAAGCATGGCAACGCGGCCACGCCCTCAAAGCGATGTTCCCTCTAAACCACAGCCTTTGATTCCTGACCGTCGTCACGCTCGCGCTTCAAATACCATGTTGAAGGGTGTCTCCGTGGCGCGACGAAAGCTCTTGAACCCGCCCTGCATCACCACCTCGCGCAGTCGCTCCTCCCCTGCCTGCGCACCTAATGCCAAGCCCACCTCCTGCGCGCGCGAAGCCGGCGTGCAAATCATGGTGGAAGCCGAGTAAAACACCCGCCCTACCGGATTCAAATTCTGCTCAACACGATCATGGGCGAAGGGTTCAACGATCATCCACGTTCCGTCCGACGCAAGGGATTCCCGCACGTGGGCGGCCGCCCCGGCAGGATCGCCCATGTCGTGCAGGCAGTCGAAAAACGCCACTAGGTCATAATTCTTTCCCGGGAACCCTTTGGCCCACGCTACCTGGAATCCCGCCCGGTCCTGCACCCCCGCCTTCTCCGCGGCCTTCCAGGCAGACTCAATTGATGGCGCGTGATAATCGAAGCCCACGAACTGTGACTTCGGGTAGGCCGTGGCCATCAGGATGGTTGACGCTCCATGCCCGCAACCCACGTCCGCGACTTTGGCGCCCGCCTTCAGTTTCGCCTCCACGCCGTCCAAGGCCGGAATCCATGAGCTTATGAGGTTGGTGGCGTAGCTCGGGCGAAAGAACCGCTCGGTACCCTGAAACAGATCAGCACAATGTTCGTGCCAGCCCACGCCCGCCCCAGTTCGAAAGGCCTCTGTGATGCGCGGCTCATCCTTGAGGACGGAGGCGATGATCTGGTAAGCGCCGGGCAGATAGGCGGGACTGTCCTCAACCGCCAAGGCCAAGGCTTGCTCGTCCGGCAATGTAAAGCGTTTTGTGGCCGTGTCGTAGGTAACAAATTCCCCTGCCGCCTGGGCGCTCAACCACTCGCGCACGTAGCGTTCCATGGTCCCCGTTTTCTGGGCCAACTCTGTTGAGCTCATTGGCCCAGCGCCTGCCATGGCTTTGTATAACCCCAGCTTGTCACCAATGATCACCAGTGCCGCGTTCATGCCGGCGCCGAGCTCTCCCAGGGCTTGCCCCATGAATTTCTCGAGCTTCCCTTGGTCAATTTGCATAATTCCTCCTAAGTGTACGTGTGTAATCAGGATGGAATAGACTTCGGGCCCTTGTCATGAGCCAGAATCTCAGAGTGTTGAATTTTCAGGTTTGAGCCCTAATTGCAATCTGAAGTTTAGCGCGTAATTTTTCGCAAAGCAAATGGACGCCTTGCGGGGATTCAGGCTGTGTTGCGAAGCTGCGAAAGGCATGCCGTGGCAGTCGCCATGCCTCACCAGCCCGCGAGGATACTGTCCAGTTCCGGCAGCAACGTGATGCGCGGGCAGTCGGCATTGGGGTAGGCGTTGATGCGATCGATGAGCACTCCGTGCAAGCCCGCGAGTTGCGCGCCGCCCACGTCCGTGGCGTTCGTGTCGCCCACAAAGACAGTTTCGTTCGGCTTCACCTTGGCGCTGGCGAGCGCTAATTGAAAGATTTCGGGATGCGGCTTCTCAACGCCCACAATCGCAGAGTCAAAGACCGCCTGGAAGTAGTCGCGCAAGCCAACTTGCCGCAACTGATCTTCAATGGTGCCCACGGAATTGGAAATAACACCCAAAAAGTAACCCTGCTCTTTGAGTGATGCCAGATAGCCTGGCGTCTCCGGCATTACGACTGACCAGGTTCGGATGTTGCGAAAACCGTCAGCCGCCATGCGGATCAAGCGTGTGCGTTCGGCCTCCGGCGCGCCAATCAACCCCATTAACGACGCAAGATACTCGCCCCAGAAATAGTGGTCGATGGTGCGCGGAACTTCGCCCTTGCGAATTTGCGGCCACAGCCAATCGTCGAGCTTCTGCTTGGCGGCGCGCTCTGCGGCGTGGAAGTCCTCCACGCGGGCTGGAAATCCTGCTTCAGTCAGGTCGCGTGCCCTCTCATCGAGCCGGGGATACAGCAGCGTATTTCCTGCATCAAAGAAAATGGCGTGAATGTGTGATGATTTCATCTCTTCTCCGTAATCCTCAGGAAGTTCCGCATTATATCAGCCGAACGCTGCACGCTGCCGGAGGGAAATGACCTTGACCCTTCTCCGCCTTGCCACTAGATTAAGTTTGACTGCTTATGATAAAGGATTGTGTGTGATGAAAGAACGTAATTTGAGCTGGCTGCGATCAGTTTCGCCGCTTGTTCTTTGCTCATGCCTGTTGCTGGCTGGCTTGCCGTCTCTGGTCCACGCGGCCCAACCGCCGGCAAAATCAGCGGAAGGTGGGCCTGCAATTCAAGCCTCGTCAGACACTGACGAACAGAGCGCGCTGGACGAAGCGTTTCGTTCGGCCGAAGGCAATCCTCAAATCCTCATCAAGAATTTGGAAGCCTTTCTTACGCGTTTCCCCCAGTCTCCCCGGCGTGAACTGGTTCTGCGAACTATTTGCACTTATGCGATGCAGGCGAACGCACCCGGCGTGGTGGCGCAATACGGCCAAATGCTGGTGAAGTTGACCCCCGACGACCCGAAGCTGCTGAGTATGCTTATTGAAGCGCTGGCCCGGCAAACCGACCAAGCCAGCCGCACCCACGCCATTGACTACTGTTCGCGCTTGCTGAAGATCGCGGAAGATCAGCGGGATCGGGCAATAGCAACAGGCGTCAGCAATAATTCCCCTGCGCAATGGGCGGAGCACATTGCCGCCATCTATGCCCAGCGCGCCGGGTTTCACCGGGATTCAGGCGATCTCGATAAGGCCCTTGCCGACTATGAAAGGAGCTATGCGAGCTACCCCACCGCCCGCGTCGCCGGGGAACTGGGGGATATCGCGTCGAAGAAAGGTGATTCTGCCCGCGCCTTGGATTATTACCTCACCGCCTTTATCTTTCCTGACAAGAACCCCGACCCCGCCCTGCGCCACGAGATCCGGCGCAAGCTCGGCAGTTTGTACGGAGAGCAACACCGTTCTGAGAAAGGTTTGGGGGACCTTGTGCTGTCGCGCTACGACGCCCTTATACCACAACTCTCCGAGCGGTTTTCCACTGACCAGTCTCAAAACGCCGGCCGCCATGATCCGTTCGAGTTCGTTCTGGAGCAGATGGATGGAACTCCGCTGCCCCTGGCGAATTTCCGCGGCAAGGTGATCGTGGTGGATTTCTGGGCCACTTGGTGCGGCCCTTGCCGCATGCAAGGGAAACTCGTGGAGCAAGTAGCCAGGAGTTTTCGCGGGAATCCCAACGCCATCTTCTTGTCGCTGAATACGGACCAGGACCGCGGCGGTGTGCCCGCCTTCCTCAAGCAGGAGGGCTGGACCGTGCCCGCAGCCTATGCCCAGGGCTTGGATCAGCAACTCAGCGTCAGGGAACTCCCCACGCTGGTGATTTTCGATCGCCAAGGCCAGGTTGTCTACCGCCTGGATGGTGTGAATGTTGAAAGCTTTGTCCCGGAACTCACCAAGCACCTGCGCGAGACGCTGAGGGAGCCGGGGCGGTAAGGAGTAATCTGCCGGCCCGGCTGCATTTATCCTTTACACTTCACCCTTTAACCTTAAGGTTTCAGCCGATCCTCCAGTTTCTGCTTTTCATCCTCGCTCAGGAACGCAGCATGCACGGCGTTCCGGCATAGCCCTGAAAGCGCCTCGCGACTCAGTTCAAAGCAGCGGGCGGCCCGCAGGAATTCCTCCTGAAGGCTTGTTCCGAACATGGCCGGATCGTCGGAATTGAGCGTTACCATCAAGCCTGCCTTTATGAATTTCGGCAGTGGGTGATCTTCAAATCGTGCAATCAATCCGGTGGACACGTTGCTGCTGGGGCACACTTCCACGGGAATCTGCCGTTCACGCAACAAAGCCATCACGCTGGCGTCGCGAATGGCGGTCAGGCCGTGACCAATACGCTCCGCACCCAGCAGTTCCACGGCATCGCGAATGCTCTCCGGCCCGCAAGCCTCCCCCGCATGGGCCACGCCGTGGAGCCCCAGGTCGCGCGCCTCCCGAAAAATATCAGGGAAAAGTCTTGCCGGACCCGCCGCCTCGTCGCCGCCGATGCCAAAACCCACGACGCCTTGCGAACGGTAGCGTCCCGCCCAGTGCAGCACCTCGCGTACATGGTCCATGCCGAATTGCCGGGTGGCGTCAAAGATCCATTTCACCCGCACTCCCGTGTGCCCTTCGGCTTCTTCCGCGGCTGCGGCCACTGCCTCAAAGATCGCGTCCACCGGTTGCTTCTTCCACAACACCACGCCCGCGGCGAAGATGATTTCCGCATACTGAACGTTCTGACTTGCGAGCCACTCCATCAATCGCGTGGTTACCAGGGCGTAATCCTGCGGTGTCTCAATAAGCAGGCTGATGATTCCAAACGCCACCAGGAACTCTCGGAAATTGCCGTAGCGGAAGTCCTGCGTGCGCCGTGCGGTGGTCCATTCATCCACTTTCTGCCGCAGCTCGCGCTTGTTCCGGGAGAGTTCCAGCAACGTTTCCGGGCGAACCGCTCCCTCCAGGTGCAGGTGCAACTCCACCTTGGGCAATTGAGCAATGAACGTCGAAAGGGAAGATTCCAGTTCAGGCATAGTTTCGGGGTACGGGACTCGGGGTCAGGGGCTCGGGCAAAACCCCGGTTTCTGCATTTCGATAGACACGCAAGCCGATCTCAAGCCGAACCCGGATGCCAAGTCCCGAATCCGGAGTCCCGGCTCTTATCGCATGGGAGGTTGAGGTCGGCCGGCATTCAGCCACGCTGTGTACCAATAGGAGCCGGCATCGTGCGCCGCAGCATTAATCTCGCGAACCACCGTCGGCCCTACCCGGTTGTAAAAGTGGTCGTAGTATTCGTCGTTATAATCCGCCATGCCCTCGTGTGCGAGCAGATCGGACCACACGACGAGGTCCACCCAGACGTTGGAAGCCAGGCAGGTTTGAAAAGCATATTCCGTAGGATCATCAATCTTCACAGCGTTGTCAGGATGCATGATGAAGAACTTTGAGTACCGGTCAAATAACTGGATATCAAACCGGGAGGATAGGCCTGTTTGCAGGGTCATCTGGCCATCGAAATTCTGCGTGGTGTGCAGAGGGTCGTGGGCATCCGCCACGTAATGCGCAAGCGCGCTGGCATCCAGCTTCACTTCCTCCCAATTGCCATCCTTCATCGCCTTGGTGAGGCGCAGACTGAATTCCCCGATCTGCCACGGTAGAACGCCATCGCGACTGATGCGCCAGGAACCGATTTTTTCTTTCGCTTGTTGATAACCATGCGGCAGCCCGGGGTAGGGAAAGACCCCGTACTTATCCAGGTAAATGTATTGCCGCATGCGCTCGTAACGATCCTTCTTCATCAACTCGTCGGGGTCGTTGGCGTGTTCAGTCATGAATTGACGGTTGTTTTCAAAAAAAGTACGGAGGTCCGAGGGCAAGGTTTGGATAGCCCAGGTATTGACGATCTGGTGCGCGGTCGGGCCCCACGCCCAATCAAGGCCCGGGCTGGTGAGGCACAGCGCAAGTATGGCAAACAATATGACAAACGGCCGGGGTCTCATCGATGCTTTGCGAGACCACCAAAGAACTCCGCTACTGGCAGGCTCCATGAGTTGAGGTTCCTCCTCGATCTCCCCTATTCGCTTGATTCTATCGCAATTTCACTTGCCCGTCTTTCCCTGTTGCCTGCAATTACCTAGGATGCAGAACGGACGTTCAGGGGAATCGCTCCTGTGTCGACGGGAGAGCGCGGTGCCCGGCCAAATTCCGAATGATGCCGGCTGTACAAGAAGTAAATGCACAGGCCGATGACCAGCCACACCACGAATCGTCTCCAGGTCTCAAGGGGCAGGCTGGCCATCAGGATAACGCACGAGAGAATGGAGAGAATGGGAACCACGGGCACCCACGGCGTGTGGAACGAGCGCGGCCGGTCCGGCTGCTTCCGGCGCAGCACCAGCACCCCCAGGGAAACCAACATAAATGCGAACAGGGTTCCAATGTTGGAAAGATCCGCGAACGTGCCAATGTCAAACATTCCCGCCGGGATGGCGACAACGATTCCCGCCACCAGGGTGCTGACGTGTGGGGTTAGGAAGCGCGGGTGGACTTTGGAAAAGATCTGCGGCAGCAGTCCGTCACGCGACATGGCGAACCACACGCGCGCCTGCCCCAATTGAAAAACCAGCAGGGAGCTGATCATGCCCGTCAAGGCGCCGATGGTGACCCACTTCATCACGTTCGGCATGCCGAGCGCCATCAACGCGTTGGCCACGGGCGCGGCATTGCGCAAGCTCTGCCAATTCTGCACGCCCGTAAGCACCAGCGCCACCGTTACATAAAGGGTGGCGCATATTATCAGCGAGGCGATGATGCCGAAGGGGACATCTTTCTGTGGATTTTTGCACTCCTCGGCGGCCGTGGAGACGGAATCAAAACCGATATAGGTGAAAAAGACAATCGCTCCACCGGTCAGCACCCCCTGCCAGCCGTTGGGCATGAAGGGCTTCCAATTGGAGACATGGATGAAACGGGAGGCGGCGACGACAAAAATCAGGATGGCGACAATCTTAACGCACACCATGGCGTTGTTGGCGCTGGCGCTCTCGCGAATGCCCACCACCAGAATGACGGTGATGATCATCACGATCAGGAACCCGGGAACGTTGAAGTAAGCGCCCGTGGCTTTCCCTTCCATGAACATGGGTTCCATGAGCTTGCGCGGCAACTCGATTCCGAACCCGCGCAGCAGGCTGTCAACATAAGCGGAGAAGCCCACGGCCACCGCCATGTTGCTGACGGCGTACTCCAGAATCAGGTCCCATCCGATGATCCAGGCCACGATTTCGCCGAGCGTGGCATAAGAATAGGTATACGCGCTGCCCGCGATGGGAATCATGGAGGCCAGTTCGGCGTAGCACAACCCCGCCAGCGCGCAAGCAATGGCCACAAGGAGAAACGACAGCGCGATGCCCGGCCCGGCACCCGGCCGTCCGGCCGTCCCCAGCGCCTTCGTCCCGTGCATCAGAACATCCAGCAGCGGGGCTTTCAGCAGCGAATGCACTTCCAACACTTCGCCCGCCGCCGCCGTGCCCGTGAGGATGAAGATGCCGGTGCCAATAATGGCGCCGATCCCCAACGCAGTCAGCGACCACGGCCCCAGCGACTTGCGCAGGTGGTGCCCTGGTGAATCCGCGTCGGCAATCAGCTTGTCGATACTCTTCTTCTGGAAAAGTTGACT
>CAYTMD010000021.1:0-28134 GCA_964438685.1 uncultured Acidobacteriota bacterium | reverse complement strand
TCGGGCCGGCCGTAGGCGTAACAGAGATTCTCGATTTGGATGGCGGGAGTGGAAGAATCCATGGCTGGTCAATCCTCCTTCTTGCCTTCATGGGTGCGCCGCTTGTCGTCGAGCACATCCAGACGTTCATGAATCAATTCGAGGAGCTCGTCGCGCGGCACCTGCAAATGGTGCGCTTGCACAATGGCACGGTCGACCTCTTCGATCAAAAGCTTGCGCCGGACGTCCTTGCGCAGTCCCGAGTGGTTTTCTTTCAAGAAACAACCACGCCCCGGAAGCGTCTCGATGACGCCCAGGCTTTCGAGTTCGGAATAGGCTTTGGCGATGGTGTTGCGATTGACGCGCAGTTCCTCCGCGAGCGGACGGATGGAGGGAAGAGCCTCGCCGGGGTGAAGCGCTCCGGATGCCGCGGCGGCCTTGACCTGCTCCACGATCTGCAGATAAATCGGTGTACCGGATTTGAAACTGATCAGGAATAACACAGAGCGCCTACTGTCATAGGACAGTACGACAGTCAGCAAATATTGTCAAGGGGAATTTTTGGGGGAGCGGAATCGTAGCGCGGAGCTGTTTCTTAGGTCCGCGGCTTTCCCTCAACCGTGGGGACAAGCCACTTCGTAAACCGCCACGTTTAAGTGAAACCCCAGCCTCCTCCGCCGACGGACATTAATTACCAGTGACTTATTATTCCAATATCTACTTTTGGTTGACATGCCTAATTCCAAGTAGTATAAGGCCCGGCAAACAGGTTAACGGAGGCATCATGCTGCGGAATCTCATCGGTAAATCTCTTGTGGTTACCCTGGCTCTCGTCGGTGTGCTTACCGGTGAAGCGACAGCGCAGCAACTTTCGAAATTCGACCGTTCCCGTGCCCAAGGCATGCTGGAAATGATCGCCAAAGATGTCAGCAAGCACTATTACGACCCTAAATTCCACGGAGTTGACTGGCATGCAAGGGTTGCCTTGGCCAAACAGCAAATCGATCAGTCGGATTCCATGAACATGGCCCTGTCGCATATTGCCGCAGCGCTGGACTCTCTGAATGACTCCCACACGTTTTTCGTACCGCCGCAACGTCCATTCCGGCAAGACTACGGTTGGCAGACCGAGATCATCGGAGACCAATGCTACATCACGGAAGTGGAACCGGGCAGCGATGGGGAAGCCAAGGGAGTCAAGCCTGGCGACCAGGTGCTTAAGCTGAATGGTTACCCCCCCGACCGCAGTAACCTTTGGAAGATGGATTACGTTTACAGGCTCTTGCGGCCTCAGCCCGGGTTGCGCTTCACTCTCCTCAATGGGGCAGGACAGCAGCGGGAAGTGGATGTGATGGCAAGCCGCAAGGATCTTCCGCGCGTCAGGGATGTGACCGGGAATGGCGTCTGGGACCTGGTCCGTGAAATGGAAAACGAGGAGCACCAGAGACGCGTGCGTTGGATGGACCTTGGTGATGATCTAATGATCGTAAAATTTCCCGAATTCCTTTTTGACCAGTCCGAAGTGGAGTCCTTGATCGGCAAGGCGCGCAAGCATAAGGCGCTGATCCTGGACCTCCGCGGCAATCCTGGCGGCGCGGTGGAGACTCTTCGCTACATGATTGGCGGGGTCTTTGACCGGGAAATCAAGATTGCGGATCAAGCCGGGCGCGAAAAGTCCAAGCCCCTGGTTGCGAAATCGATGGGCCATAACTCCTTCACGGGTAAGTTGGTGGTGCTGGTGGACAGCAAATCAGCCTCCGCGGCGGAGTTGTTCGCGCGCGTCGTGCAACTCGAAAAGCGTGGAGCGGTGCTGGGCGACCGTTCCTCGGGCAGCGTAATGGAAGCCAAGCAATACGGCTATCAAATGGGCGAGGACACGGTGATCTTTTACGGAGCGTCGATTACCGAGTTCGACCTCATTATGGCCGACGGCAAGAGCTTAGAACATGCAGGGGTTACACCCGATGAGGTTGTCCTCCCGTCGGGAATGGACCTGACCAGTGGGCGCGATCCGGTGCTGGCCCGCGCGGCGGCAACACTCAACGTCAAATTGACACCGGAAGCCGCAGGCAAACTCTTCCCGTATGAATGGCCGAAGCAGTAACAAGGGAATGCGTCCATTCGCCTTCCGATCATCGTCGCTGGTTCCTGCATGTTCGGGTGCGGCTACTCCCCGATAGCGGGATAAACCCGCCGCTACAGCGCAATCCAACCCTCAGTTTCCTCCCCCTCACCCTATAGACTCACGTTGTGCTAAAGTTGGCTGTGAGCAAGGATCCAGTTTGTAGTGCGCCGGCAACCATGAGGCGGCGACCTGCTAGTCGAGGGAACGGAAATGAGCCAGGCTCCGGAAGCCAGCCAAGCCCCCATGACTACCGCGAGGGCATCTCTACGCGAATTAGACCGGCGGCGCAGCGAGCGGTTGCTGATTACGGTTCCAATTCAAGTCGAGGGTGTGGACCGGGAGGGTGAGAAGTTCACGGAAGAGACCCAGACGATAGTCATCAATCGGCAAGGGGCGCGTATCCATCTGAGAAGGCATGTGGCTGTGGGCGCCATGTTGATCATTACGACGAGGGTGGCCAAGCGTAGCGCCAAGTTCCGCGTCGTGGGCCCAACCCAGCCTCCGGGCGGCGACGGCGACGAATGGGGCCTTGAGTGCCAGGAATCAAATTGCAATATATGGGGCATCGGGTTCCCTCCCCCCTCAGCATCGGAAGGTGCGTGCACGGCGCTGCTGGAGTGCCGCCGCTGCCACGCGGTGAAACTCAGTCACCTCTCCATGGTTGAGAATGAAGTGTTGGGGACCTCGGGGTTGCTGGTGAAAGAGTGCGAGGCTTGCGGGCGTTCAACCTCCTGGAGCTATAAAGAACCCTCCATTACCGTCCCCAGTGATGATACGGGGCCTGCCCTTCCCAGCACTGAAACCCTCGACGAACAGCAGGCAGGGGCGAATCGACGGATCCACAACCGCGTTGCATTGCAGTTACCCGTCCGCGTGCGCAGCTTCTATGGGGCGGAAGAGATTACCCGCTCGGAAAATGTGTCGCGCAGCGGCCTGTGCTTCATCACGGACCGCAACTATGAAGTGGGTGAAGTCATCCTGGTCACCTGCCCCTTCGAAAAGGGCGGCCACAACATTGAGATACGTGGACACGTGGCGCGCCGGCGCGAAATGCAAGGCACAGGTCGCAAGATCTATGGCATCTCGTACGAGCGGTAAAGACGGATTTGCACCGCTCCCATCGTGGAGATATCTCTCCCCCAAACCAAGCCCTTAACCTAAACGGAAGTGGGGTACGTGCGTCTCTGACCCCGCAGCGGGGAGAACCCGCCACTACTGCAAACCAATCCGCAACCCTCAACATGCTTGACACGTTTCGCTGCGGACGTATGATGGCAGACCATTCAGTACTAACCTCTGGGGAGGCCCCATGCTCGTTCTTTCGAAGCGCCTTTTGATCACTGCAATCCTGGTTATCCTGTCAACGTTTCCCTTGCCGGCAAAGGATGCCAGCCCTTTCTGTGCCGATGCTGGCTGCACGGCTACTCGCCAGACCTTTAAGGAGCTTTGCGACTTCATTGTGGCCAATAAAGCCTCCGGACCTGTCCTTACTCATCACGGCCAACCCACGACGGCCATTTTCATTGGCGGATACTACATGCGGGCGCTGGTGGCAGGTTACGAGATTCTTGGCGACCGGCGCTACCTTGACACTGCTATCGCTTATGGTGACACCTTGCTGAAGGAGCAGATACCCAACGGCTACTGGGCTTCCGGTTATGGTCCTGTCTACTTTGCCGATACGGGAAGTGCGCTGGGGCTGCTGATTGTGCTCTACAAACATGTTAACCAGGACCGGCAGAAGCGCTACATGGACGCCGTCCAGTTGTATGTGAATTCGCTGGAGAAGGACGGAATGATTCACGCCAACGGCTCCATCGGCGTGGGTTGGGAGCACGTTATCGACGGCAAGCTGACCCAGCCCATTCCCGACGATTACACCACTTCATCAGCACTCACTGGCGGCGAGATATACACCTGGATGTATCACATGACCGGGCAGGAAAAATATCGCCGCACGGCTTACCAGGCCATGCACTGGGTCTTGAGCACCATGCGCCAGGACGGAGTAATTCCTTACGTATTGGCGGCCTACGGAGCCTCACTGGAAAAGAAGGGTGACCCGCGGAACGACTTCTTTGTTTGGGATGAGCTCCGCTATCTGAATGCCGCCTATGTGGGCGAGGGTCTGCTTTCCTTCGATTTACATTCCGGCCAGGATGACTCCAAGGCAGAACTCCGCAAAATGATCAAGCCAAACATCGAATGGTTGTTGGCCACCCAAAACCCCAGCGGCAACTGGAGCGGTCCCAGCCGTGAACCCGGATGCCGGGCCACGTTCGATGTGAGCCGCACACCGGGCTTGGCCAACTATTTGATCTGGTACTACGAGCAGGTGGACCAGGACCCGCGAATTGTGACCGCCGTCCGCAACTTTGACCGGTTTCTAATGGATCCGCAGGAGGGCAAAACCTTCGGCCTGCTGACCCGTGGCAAACTGTCGACCACCGAGTGCAACAATCAGGATTCCGTCACCAGCCTTACCGGCTATGCGCTTTCCGACATCCTTGATCCAGGAATCTCGTCGCGGTGGTAAGGCGTCCCTCCGAGATGGGATGATCTAGGTCCGGGCCGCCGAGACTTGCCCCGACAACGATGGGAGGGCGGCACGGCTTGGCTTTCATTCGCTCCTCGGTTGAATGAACCGCGGGTCGATTTTCAGGGCACAAAATGCACGCCATCTCTTCCCCCCACCAGCTACAACCATCTCCCCATTTAAGCTCCGCCACGGAAATCCGATATGAAAAGTGGCGGCCCGCTTGCTCTTCCTGACAGCGAGGCAGCCGGGGGATCACCGTGGACTTCGCGATGACGCAGGGCGGGTTACTCGTGCATTCGTGTGATGATTGGCCATGCGCAGTCTGCCGTCCCAGTCAGATTTCGGAAAGTCGGGCATATTGCCTGTGTCTGAATTGCGCCAATGGCATTGTGGCAGCAGCAAGCGCGGGTGAGCAGGGTGCACGCGCCTTGCTTGACGAAATTTCCGATGCCTTGAGCCAGTTGGAGGCACAACAACCAGAGCCACGCATGCTGGCCAATTAACCTCCCTCCGAGGTGGTAATCTTTACGGTACTGGAAAACTTTCCCCAGGGAAGGTAACATATACCTACCAAGGGGCTGCCAAGCCTGGGAGGATCCACCCATGACGGAGATTCAAACTCGGCGAAGCTGCCGTGTCGCAATGACTGTCCCTGTTCGCGTTTTCGGCGTCGATTATCGTGGCATCGATTTCACCGAAGATGCCCACACCATTACGGTGAACCGGCACGGGGCCAAGATCCGAATGTCGCATCAACTGATTCCGGACTCGGAGATTCGCCTGATCAGCCAATCTACGGGGCAGGATTCGGTGTTTCGCGTTGTCTCGAAATTGCAGTGTTCAGAACTTCCATTCACTTACTGGGGTATCGAGAGTCTGGACCCCGAAGACAACATCTGGGGAGTGGACATTCCCAAGCTTCTGCCGGGCAACCAACTTAACGTGCGCGTGATGATGGCATGCCCCACCTGCTCCTTCCGCGAGTTTCTGCGCACAGACGAAACACTGCTGGCATCGCTCCAGGAAAAGGGCGGGGTGGACCGGAAATGCCGAATTTGCGATGCCACGGGGCTCTGGAAGCTTCTGCCGCTCAAGGCAGTTTAGAGTGTTCACTGCTCGCGAAAACCCAGAACTTCCGCCACCACACCTCGAAGTACCCGGCCTTTTCCCGGCGCATTCTGGTCGATGCGTGAAGCGTACTCAATGCGCTGGATCATCAGCCGGTACTTTTGGTATTCGCATTCCTCGGGCAGAACAAGGGTGTCACTGTTGCTGATCTCGGCAAAGTGAATCTCTCTTGAATCCCGGCGAATGTCTGCGCCCTCCGCCCGCGCCACGATTTTCCCATCCTGATAGATGGCATCCTCTTCGTAATGGCCCGCCCGCACCACCGGGACCGTCTCCGATACAGGGGATTTGGTTTCTTCATTCACAGTGTGGTATTTGCTCCTTATGTGGATTCGTTCTGCAACGGGCATCGTGGGAGGCCTTAATGCCGGCGCCGTATAGAATCAAGCTCCGGAAAGATCGGCTGTTAACCTTTTGTGCGCTGCGCCCCAATTGCCCTTAGGCAGTACTAAGACAATTCTTTAAGAAACTCGGCCAACGGTCAAGGGGTTTAACGACCGAACGTTCCCATCAATTCTGCCTCAGCGAGTACGTGCCCTTTCATGGCAGAATTGATGTCGTTCCGGTGGACAGGGGTGCGCATTTCTAAAATCACGTCGAGAGCATAAAGCCGGAAAAAATACCGGTGCGGTTTCCCCGGCGGAGGACAAGGGCCGCCGTAACCATTCATGGGGAAGTCGTTGACGCCCTGTCTGCCACCACCCGCCACCGAGTCGCCAAGCGGCATGTGCTCCGGCAATTGCCTGGCCGACGCAGGCAGGTTGTACACCACCCAATGGACCCAGTCCCCGGCGGGCGCGTCCGGGTCGTCCACAATCAGCACAAAACTCTGAGTGCGCAGCGGGGGCTGGCTCCAGGAGAGCGCCGGCGAGATGTTTTCCCCACTGCATGTAAACTGTGTGGGGATGGTCTTTCCCGGTGGAAATGCCGTGGTCTTCAGCTCCAGCTTTGCCGCGGAATCCCTGGCCACTGAAAGTCCGGCCGCGAGAAAAACGGCGGCGGCGGCTAGAATCAGATTGGTGATGCTGCTGGGGTACAATGAGTGGCGGCAACCGGGCGCTCTGCGGGCGCGCTGACCGCTCGATTTCGCGGCAGAATGAATTGCGCAAAAGGACATAATCCCTGAACTCCTTTCGGGCTGAGCTTGGAGAATCCGCAAGTCTATAATCCTCTGATGCATATACCATTTTTTCGCCGGGAAGTCTCCGTCTGCTGCTTCGTGATCGGATTGCAGCTTGCCGCCATCGCATTACTGTTGGTAGGGGGCACGACGTTTTACCTGGCAAGAGGTCCCCTTCTGCGTGCATTCGGGCAATGGTGGGTCGTGGACGAATCACCGATAAAAGCCGACGCCATTGCGGTGCTGAGCGGAGACTCGGGTGATGGTACGCGCGTCAGGCGGGCGGTGGAGCTTTACCAGCAAGGCTGGGCGCCGCGCATCCTGCTCAGTGGTCCGGTAATGCGGCCGAATCTCAGCGAGGGCGTCTTTATGGTTCAGGACGCTAAACGCTTCGGCGCTCCCGAAAGCGCTCTGGAGGTTATTGAATCCAAGGCGGATTCGACCTTGGAGGAAAGTGATGAAATTCTCGCTTACGCCACTAAGCACAATTGCTACCGCCTCCTCGTAGTAACCTCGGATTACCACGCCCGGCGGGCCCGCATTATCTATGCCGTCGAGTCAAAGCAGCGAGGGGTTACGGTCAGAATCATCTCCGCTCCGCAGTTCCTGCTAGGGCGGCAGAGGTGGTGGGAAAATCGGCGGGCGCGGAAAGGGCTGATCTACGAATTCGTCAAATTTCCCGTGACCCTTTGGGAAATCCGCCACCCGAACCCTCCCGGCAGCCCCCCAGATGACGATTAGCGTCCGGAGAAAAGGAAAGATTCCAACATATCCGCTCGCGCCTTTTCGTCGGAGGCAATGACCCGCAGCAAATCCTGGACGGAAATCATACCGCGATAAGTCTCAATCTCATCGACGACCGGGAGATGGTAAATGCCGTGCTTCTCCATCAGCCGCACACACTCATCCAGATAGGTGGCGGGTGGAACCGTGATGGGGTGTGTGGTCATCACTTCGGAGACTCGCATCCAGGCTGGACACTTGTTCTCCGCCGCCACTTTGTCGGAAATGTCGCTTTGCGAAACGACTCCCACCAACTTGCCTTCGGGCGTAAGCACTCCCACGGACCGCACCTGCTTTTCGCGGAGATAGCGGGCCGCATCGTATACGGTTACGTCTTCGGTAACAGAAAAGACCTCGGTCCGAGAGTGGATCAAATCTTCAACCTTCATGTGAGCCCCCACAGGTGTGAACTAGCGCCATCTTAAGCCTGAAATCAGGGAATCGCAATATGATTTCGGGCAAAAAGTCGAATGGGCCTAGGGGGCAGTTGTCACGGGCAGGCTTCGCAACTGTTTCTCGGCCTGCTTGCGCCATCTGCGGAGATGGGTGCGGCGGGAATACGGATTGGTCTTTTCGGCCTCCACGCAGCGCTCAAGCATTTCCCGTGCCTTCTCCGTCTTTCCCATTTTCAGGAAAGTTAAGCCGAGAAGATAGAGCCCTTCAGGGTCATAGGAGCGCTGCTCAACGTAGTGTTCAAGCGCCGGCAACGCGTCTGCGTAACGGCCGGAGGCGACGTAGGCATCGCCGATTTCGCGCCAGATTTCGTTTTGGGAATGTTGCTTGTCGATTTCCAGCACGGTCTGGTAATGGGCGAGAGCCTCGTCAAAGCGCCCTTGCATGCACGCAATCCGCCCCAACTGGAAGTGCGCGTCGGCTTCGCGTGGATCGATTTCCACGGCCCGCTGGAAGCTCTTGATGGCTTCCGAATACTGGTGGCGCTGCATGTGGATGAGACCCAGTTGACAGTGGGCCTCCGAGTCGCGAGGGTTGACCGTGGCTGCCTCCAGATACCGGCGAAAACTCTGCCGGGTGGTGAATCCGGAGAAAAGCTCCCCCACACTGTCACGAAAGTAGTAATAGCCCAGGAAAAGTATAAAGGGCGAAGCGAGCCAGCCCAGCACGGATTCAAAAATCACGCAGGTCCACGCCAGGGACACAGTCGCCAGGCTTGTTCCCAGGCCCGCGCCGAAAACCGTTCGCAACGCCACCACCATGAGCCCGGCAAAATAAAATTTGGCAAGCGCCCAAAGCGCCAGCATCAGCAAGGGATTGGATTGGGTGCCGTCGATCGCCACGCCCGCCAGGGCAAAAGGCAGGTGCGCCGCCGCCCACGACATCAGCGTGCAGGTTAGCAGCGGCCCGAAATCGCGATGCAGAATAACGCTGAAGCTTCCCAGGTCCTCCATTAAATTGATCAGAAATAGAGCGAAGGGGGCATAGAGCAACCCCAGCACCAGCACACTGCCCAGCACCGAGATGGTGGAGAAGGAAACTGCGTACCAGGCGTACTGGCCCAGCAGGGGTAGAGGAGCGCGAACCGGCAGCTCCTCATCTTCCACTGGTGCAACTATAGGCGCCTGCTGCGTAGGATGATAGACCCTGAGATGCATGGTGACCGGCGGCGACTGGTACGCGCGGTAAAGACTGCCGGCAATGCCGAACTCCAACCCCACGGATACGACAAAAACCGCCAGGGCACCAAAGAGCCAGCTGCCCCGGTCGATGATTTCGCTCATCGCCTTGGCCGGGTGCAAATAAAGTCGGAAGAATAACTTGAGGTTTTCAGGATTCATTCGCTGGGATGTCCCATTTCAACAGCTCGGGTTGGAATCATATGCCCGCCACGCCTCTCATATCAAGTTCAGATCCAGACCGCACGCAACAGATGAATGCGCTTTTCATTGTTTTCATCAACATACCCGGATGCACCTTCATTTTGCATGCATTTCATCGTACCGACCGACACGACCGGCCCCGCAGCCCCAGAACCTAGCCCCTGACACCCGGCACCTGATACCTGAAACCTGCCTTTTCATCAACATACCCGGATGCACCTTCATTCTTGAGGTAGTGATGCCCTCCAATTAAGTCAATATGCCCGCAACTCTTAGGCTACCCGGACGCATCGGACAAGAATGCCCGAGGCCTTGCGTAGGCCACCGGAGCCAGATCAACTCCATGGGCACGAATGGGCTCCACTTCTGTTCGCGGGGCGAAGCCGGGAGGGAATAGATGATCGATGGGAGGACAGCACGGAGGCAAACCCGGGGCGAGGACATGAGGCGCCTTCACTCGTATAGGAGCATAGCCTATTTTACGAATTCTGTCAAGCCCTAAAATATCGTAAATTGTTCCGGTCAGGGCCGGGCGGGGTTCTGGCGTCGTGAGGGGCAGTGCCGCCGGAGCCGCAACCAGAGGCGTGCCATGGCCATCCTGTCCATGCCCCTGCACGGGCGGGACGCCCGTGGCATGTACGCCCAGCCCTATGCACGAGACGGAGGTTCTTGCATACCAAGCAAGGATTCACGTTATTGCAATGCAGGGCCGTGTGCCCTACTTCGGCAATCGGTGATGCCGGTCGATTCGTTACCAACAAATAGGGCATGCAGGATTCGACTCAGGAACTGGAGGCGCTGGCATGAAAAAACAAATTAGCCGGGTATCTTTCGTGGGATTGATTGGAATCCTCTGCATGGCTCCATCCACTGCTACCGCGAAACAGGTGATGCCATGCACGGCGCCAGATTTGGCGGCGCTTCTGCAACCAACAGACCTCGGATATGCCGAGGCGGCCGAGTTTAGGCAATCGTTGGAGGCTCAGGGGATCATTGTCAGGTGTGTCTGCAGATCAAAAATGACGGGGATGTTTGAAGGTCAGAGAGGGGCGGCGGTGCTCAGGACTGACCAAGGTGATTTTGAGGCGCTGTTTCTGCCGAAATCAAAGAATTGGGCAGCGCTTGAGATTATTCAGAACGAGAAGGGTGGCCGGTATCTTTGCTCTGCCCGGGGTCATCCCAAGCCGTGGCACACCGTCCTGATGGATGGCTCAAGGCCTGCATACTTCGTGAAGCACGCTAATCAACTGTGCATTACCTGGGATCCGCAGCTTTCCGCCAAGCTCGATCAAATTCTAAATTTGAACTAACCCGTAAGCCGCTGCCAACGCACTTCTGCCTTCACGTCAGGAAAACAATATGCGCCGGTGTGCCGACGGGCGTGTAATTCCCCGTGAAGGTCAGCGCTCCAGTCTGTCGATTGACGCGGAAGACGGTGATGGCATCAGCGCGCTGATTGCAGGAATAGAGGAATCTTCCCGTGGGGTCAATGTTGAAGCTGCGCGGGTAATCGCCGCGAGTCCACTCTTCCCCGCCGAAAGTAAGAGTGCCTGTGGCGCTGATGGGAAACCACGCAATGGTATCGTGCAGCCGATTGGCGGCGTAAAGGAATTTGCCGTCGGCGGAGATCATGACTTCGGAAGTGAAGTTGGTGCCCACAAAACCCTTGGGCAGGCTGGAGAGGGTTTGCTTCCTGGCCATCCGTCCCCGGTTCGCGTCATAGTCGAACACCACAATCGTTGAACCTTCTTCCTGAAGCGAGTAAAACCATCGGCCATTGGGATGAAATGTGAAGTGGCGCGGCCCGTCACCCGGCGGCAGGGCGACGGAGTCGGGATCGTTGGGTGTCAGCTTCCCCGTTTCCAAATCGAATTTCCAAATGAAGATCCGGTCCAACCCAAGATCGCTGGCGACAACGAAGCGCCCCGATGCGTCCGACTGGATCATGTGTGCGTGGGGCTTGTCGTGCCCGCTGATGGCAAAACTGCCGGGCGGCGCGCTGGCAGCGTGCTCCGGGCCTGTGGTGCCCTGATTGTGAACCACGTCCGTAGCGGTGCCAAGTTCGCCACTGGCGTCGATCGGCAGGACGGCCACGGTCCCACCTGCATAGTTGGCCACCAGCGCATACTTCCCCGAGGGGTGAATGCTCATGTGCGCGGGTCCGGCCCCTTCCGAGCTGACGGTGTTGAGCAAAGTCAAATGCCCGGTGGCGCGATCAACGGCATAAGCGCTGACCGAACCGGATTTCCCGTCGCCATAAGTTGCAACCTCATTCGCCGAATACAAGTGCGCATGCGAAGCGTCAAACGCCAGCCAGGCGGGATTCGCATCATTGGGAATGAGCTCGCGCTCGCTCAGCTCGCCGGTGACAGGATTCATTTCCATAACATAAATGCCGTGCCCCCGGCCCTTTGCTCCCTCCGGACCTTGCGGTGAGCTGTAGGTTCCAACGCAAGCCAGGATGCGGCGGGACGCGGGCGAAGAGGAATGCTGTCCGGCGCGAGCAAGCGCTGGGGCTATGACCGCGGCGCCGGCGGCGGCTTGCAGGAACTTGCGGCGCGAAGTTTGTCCCTCAGGATTGCGAGGTGATTCCGTTTTACCCATTGGCATAAGAGTTCTCCTCGGATGGCGATGGAAAAAGGTGAATTACAAACTGCATATCATGAGGGGATTCGATCAGGAAGGCAAGGCTTTGCAGGCACGCAGCCTGGTTAAGGCCACTTGACCCAAAACCGCTCGGGCCCGATGCGGAACCCCCGCAGTCTGGCCACAGCGGCAGCCTCTTTTTGTTGATTTCGTCTTGGGGAAGATCAGCGAGGGAAGTGGGGATGTGGTGCGCCAAGGCCGCCTTTGGTGCGACGGCCTAGGACTTTTTGTCGTCTTCAGGTTTCTTTTCTTCTTCCTTCTTGTCGGAAGAACCGTCCATCCCACCGCGCATGGCGTCCTTGAACTCGCGAATTCCTTTTCCCAATCCCTTGCCCAACTCCGGTAATTTGCCAGGCCCGAACAGGATCAAGACGATCAGCAAAATGAAAACCAGATGAATCGGAGATAGCAACCCTTCCATTCTTCATTCTCCTTACAGGTTAGCGCCGCCGCCTACTTCTTATCGTCCATGCTGCTGCGCATGGCGTCCTTGAATTCTTTAATGCCTTTTCCCAATCCCTTGCCCAGCTCCGGTAATTTGCCGGGCCCGAACAGGATCAGGACGATCAACAAAATGAAGACCAGATGAATCGGTGATAGCAACCCTTCCATTATTTATTCTCCTTACAGGTTGGCGCCGCCGCCTACTTCTTATCATCCATGCTGCTGCGCATGGAGTCTTTGAATTCTTTAATGCCTTTTCCCAATCCCTTGCCCAGTTCCGGCAATTTGCCAGGCCCGAACAGGATCAAAACGATCACCAAAATGATAACCAGATGAGTGGGCGTTAACAACCCTTCCATAATTATTCTCCTCCCCGGTCCGTCGGCTGACGGACGGAACACACAAGCGCATTATAGCCCACCCCGGCACAGAACCCAATCACGATTCGCGTTTGGGAAAAATCATATTTCCGGGGGTCTTACCCTCAAGCTGACATTTCATCCGATATAGTGCCGCGTAGCTCTCCGTAATGTAATCCTTGCGCGAGTGGCCTAGTTGGCGCGCTACTTCGTCAATCCACCGCTGTGGGCCTTCGAGTTCCAGGTAATTTCCGATGGGGGTCTCGTCAAACACTAGTTGCGGGGCGTGCGCCACGTCGCGTTTACCCCGCGGCGCGTATATGGTGCGAAACTTCTCGTAACTGAAAACCTCGCGCAGTCCCATGTGGAGCAGGATTTCGCGCATCAGGTGGCCGTCTTCCACATGGGTTTCAATTTCCGGGCGAATTTTATATTTGCTCGACTGCACCGGAGCGCCTTTGTAGGTCAGCAATCCCTGTTCGCCGGCAAAGCGCAGACGCACCAGGCTGCGCGCTTTACGCAGCCGCTGATCGGGGAAATCGAACAGGTAATTGCTTTCAAAGTGCCGCGCCATGACCGGCCGAAAACCCAATTCCGTAAGCCGCCAACGGAGTTCCTTGGCGTCCCTGACCGCAATTTTGATCTCGGTTTCGTGGCGTTGTTTCATTATGTAAGGACGAGGGCTTAGTCCGGATTATTCATGAATGTGTCGGAGCGTTTGCGAGAGGGAAAGGATTTCGCACAGAGGTCACCGAGAAGAGCACAGAGAACACAGAGAGATTCCGCGATGTTCTCCGTGCACTCTGTGATCAAGTGGTCGCGTAATTCCAAAGATAAAACACTCCGTGAACTCTGTGTGAAACGCTCTTAAGCCTGCACTCCGTTCTTCGTTTTCATGAATAGCCCAGGGCTATCCCGCCGGAAAGGCAATTGCCTCCTCTGTTCATCACGCGGGGAGCAATCCGGCTCAGGATTCCCGTTCCAGAATAAAATCCGGCAGTGAGTTCAGTGCGTCTTTGTAAGGCGAGTTAGGGTAGCCTTCCAGAAACCCACGGGCCTTTTCGGCATAATCCTGGGCTCTTTCCCGCGCTGCCTGCAAGGTGCCGTAATGATCGATCAGGTCGACGATCTCCGCAAATTGTCCGGGCTGGAAGCCGCCGTCCTCCAGTATCCGCGAAACCTTGCTTGCCTCTTCCGGCGTGCAGCGTTGCAGAAGATAAATCAGGGGCAGCGTCATCTTGCCTTCTCGGACGTCGTTGCCAATGGGCTTGCCCAACACTTCCTCGGAGGAGGTAAAGTCCAGAACGTCATCGATCAGTTGAAACGCCAGTCCCAGGTTAATGCCGTAGAGGCCCAATTGCGCTTCAGCCTCTTCATTCTTTCCGCCCAGAAGCGCGCCCAGGCGCAGGCAGGCGGAAAACAGGCATGCAGTTTTGCGATAGGCCAATTCCAGGTACTCTTCTTCGGTAACGGTGGGCCGCCGCAGGCAGGTCAACTGAAGCAACTCGCCCTCCACCATGACCTGGGTGAGCCGGATCAGAACGTCCAGAATGCGGAAATTTCGCTCGTTCAGGGCGATATTGAAGGCCTGCATGTAAAGCCAATCGCCCGCCAGCACGCTCATGGGGTTGCCCCAGCGGGAATTCGAGGAGGGGCGTCCGCGGCGGGTGTCCGCCTGGTCGATCACATCGTCGTGCACGAGGGTGGCGGTGTGAATCATCTCCACCACCGCGCCCATGCGAACGGCATCAGGTCCTTCGTATCCGCACAATTTTGCCGCCAGCAGGACGAGCGCCGGACGTAACCTCTTGCCTCCACCTTCCTGCAAGTACTGGCCGATTTCCGAAATGGGCCGCACGTCGGCGGAGGTTTGAACGCCGAACTCCTCCTCCACGCGCAGGAGGTCAGGGCGGACCAATTCCAGAACTTCTTTAAATGTCAGATTCTTAACTGACGACAAGCGCCGACTCTCCCTCGCCCCGTCTGTAAGGCGTTCGGAATCTATTTGGTAAGCAGACCGGAGGGCGACCCACGAGTAAATAGTCCCACAAAAACTGAATGAAGGGAAGTAGCAAGTGAGTCCACGCACCGCAGTGCGCATCTCGCGAGAGGAATTTTTACCGCCGAGGCGCTGCGCCGTGGAGACAGGATCGAACACCCCGCGAGTAACCACCCCGTCCGTCGGCTGACGGACACCCCTCCTAAGTCAGGAGGGGAGTTCTTTACGCCGCCCCTCCTCAGATGAGGAGGGGCGGCGCGCTAAGCGCCGGGGTGGTTGACCGCAGCGCGTGTCTTCCGCTTACTGCTTTCTGCCTTCTGCCTTCCCCTATTGCTTCGGCCACTCGAAGGGGAAGAATTTCCCAGCCGCTTCCGGGCTGATCTTTACGCCCAGCATCGCTGCGGCGCGGGAGAGCGTTGGGTCGCGATTACCCGTCAGATCGGCCGCGGTGGGCAGAACCGTTTCGTCCGGCGTAACCCCCGAATGCTCCAGGCTTTTCCCGTCGCCCATCAGCAGGTTCGACTCGGTAATGGAAGCACCGTAAAACATGACGGTGTCCATACCTTCCTTATAATCATAGTGCCTTGCCTCCATCACGCTTCCGGAGGAGCGATCGCCCACCACCTGTCCCCGTTTTTCCAGTTGCACCACGCGGGCAAGGAGTTCTGATGCGGATGCCGACTGGCAATTGACCAGCACGATCAGCTTGCCGGTAAAGGCGAGATCCCCGCGCGTTTTGGCCATCTCGGGCTTCGACTCCTTGCGTCCGGTGCGGTCGCAAATCTTAATGTCTTTATCAAAAAGATTGCCCAGCACGCGTTTGAGGGTCTCAACGGATCCGCCGGGGTTATCACGCAGATCCAGAATCAGCGCCGGGTATTTGCGGGCCCTGCCCATGAACTCATCCACTTTCCCCGCCTCGAAATCAAACTCCGGCAGCTTCAGAATCATCAAACTTTCACCCACGCTGACGGAGCGGGCACGCATGAGGTGTGCCTCGCTTTCCTCCTGTCGAATTAATTGCCAGATGTTAGCGTCGGCGCTGCCCGATGAAAGGTCCGTCATCTGCTGAGTTTCTTTGTGTTTCGCCAATACCGCGACCTGGCGGTGTTGTCCCGCCGGGTCTTGCAGGTCAAGCGTCAGTCCGGGTAGAGGCCGCAACGTCCGGAAGATGTAATTTATTTTCCAGAGATTCTCACGGGTGGGGCGATAACCATTCACGGCAAGCAGTTCGTCACCGCGTTTTACGCCTTTGGCTTCCGCGTCACTTCCTGGCAACGTGTGGGAAATGAAGCAACGGTCGCCATCCATCTCTGTCCGAAAGCCGTACTCGTGATGGGATGACCGGGAGGGAGGAAGCAAAAAGGTGTGGGAGTCGTTCAAGGAATCGAGGGCCGCCGCAATGTGCGCAATCGACATTTCCAGATTCTTATCATCCTGGAATTTCTTTTTGGTCTCGCGCACCTTCGCGTTCCAATCCACCCCATGAAATGCGGGATCGTAGTAATGCTTTTGCATGTCGTGGGAAATCCTGTCCAACATGCTATTGGCCACGCCACGGTCGTAGTTGGAATTTTGTCCCCGCGCGGGTGCGGCGAGGAGCCACGCCACGGCCATTAAAACAAGACAACGCGCGAGTCTGTTACGTTTCTCACTCTTCATTTTTCGCAATATGAATGCATCAGGATTTTGAACCGGTGCTTCCGATTCGTTCGTCATTTAAGCCTCCAACAGATTGGGGAATGTATTCCATCGGGCAATATGGGACCGAACGGTCGCGGCTCCGCCCTGCTGCGCTGCACGCTCGTCCCCGGGGTCCTTGTGATTTACGTCATTTCAAATTTTCAAAAACAGCTTCCGGCGGTACATCCAGAACAACACCAACCAATAGCAGAACAGCACTGCGGCGCCTTCCATGAGGGGTTCCAAGCCAGTTCCAAGGAATGCAAAGAAATTCGGGCCCAGATGAGTGCGAAATGAACTGATCAGAAATTCTTCCATGAAATGCGCAATACAGTAGGCGGCAATGGAATTCATACCAACGACCACCAGCGGGAACGCCCAACCCTTGCGTTGTTTCACCTCAATGACCCAGCAGAACGCTGCCAGCAGCAGGAAGCACGCTCCGCCGCTGAACAGCGTCCAACTCGGCGTCCAGATGCGCTTCACCACCGGGCAGATGTGGGTGAAGTGAAAGAAAAGGCCGGCGGCGATTCCCAACACTCCGGCAAGGAGAAACTTCTTCATGGGAATTCGTGGAGCGGCTTCACGCAGCCAGCGCCCACCGATCAATCCCAATATCATTGTGCCCAGGGTGGGAATGAAGCTCAGCGTCAGGTACCCGCCATGGTTATAAAGCCACGGGGTTGAGCGCGGGAAGAGGTTCAGGAACCAGCGATCGAAAGCGGTCCCCAGGTTGTAGTTCATGTTCCAATGCGCGGCGAAGCCCGTGTAGTTGTGCTGAGCGTGCCAGGCGGCCGTTACGCCAACCGATGGCCAGTCGAAATTCGGCGGAGCCACCGGATAGAGCGCCCACGCCAGCCAATAGCCGCTGAGAATTACACCGAGCGCTGCCCACGCCCAGCGCGGCGGGCGGAATCCCAAGAGGAAAAGGAAGGGATACCCAAACCCGATCTGCGTCAGCGTGTCTTCCATGGTGAAGTTGGTTTGCGGCTGGCCCATCGAGCGCAGGAAAATTCCCAAAGCCACCAGCAGGAAGGCTCGCCACACCGCGTGGGCAAAGAGCTTCCAAAACGTTCCGCCTTTGGCAATGCGGCTGGCAATGGAGTAAGGCATCGCCACGCCAACGAGAAATGAAAATGAGGGTTGAATCAGGTCGTGCAGCGAACATCCCGCCCATTCTGAATGCGTCTGGTTGTAAGCAAGGATGTGCCAAAACCAATTCCCGGGAAATGCCCGCGCCACTTGGGAGAAGCGCAACACTTCCGCCATCATCAGGACCATGACGAACCCGCGGTAAGCGTCCACCGCGATGTTGCGGGCCACCGGCGCGCGTGAGGGACTTTGTGTCGGCGGGAGGTTTACAGCTTCCTGAACGGTGCTCACGATACTCCTCCTGTATCGCGAACATTACCATAACCGTGGCGGGACGGGTAAAAACGTTTAGCGAATGTAACGCAACATCCCGGTTTGGGGGTCTGCGGACTTCCTTGGACTCGGTCTCCGACTTCCGAGGGTTCGCCACATTCTAATGATCTGTGGCCTTTCGCTTTGTCAACGGCGGGTTTTTGCCAGGCAATCCATAACCTAAAAATTCTTTTCGGCAGCAGCGGCTATGGCTGTGGGGGGGCAGGAATAATCGGCAGGTCCAATTCGTCTTCACAAGTGATTTTGATTTGGTTGATTCCTTCCTCAACCTGAAAGAAAGCGTCCACGACCCCGGGGTCAAAATGAGTCCCGCGGTTCTGCGCGATGTATTCAAGGGCACTGAGATGACTAATCGGCTCCTTATAGCTCCGTTTGGACACCAATGCATCATAAACATCGACCACGGCGACAATGCGCCCTGCGATCGGAATGTTCTCACCGCTGAGGCCCTCGGGATATCCCATACCATCCCAGCGTTCATGATGGGTAAGGATAATATCGCTCGCGAGCCGCAAGGTCATTTCATCCTTAATGCCGGAAGTTCGTACCGCTTCGATAAACGCCTTTTTTGCGCTGGTAACATGTGTCTTGATGATCTCAAACTCCTCTGGGGCTAACCGCCCGGGTTTTCGCAGGATATTGTCCGGCACCGATACTTTTCCGATATCGTGTATGGGAATCAACTCGTAGATAAGCTGGATTGTTTTCGGTGTCAGGAATTGGTGGTAATGGGGATTAGAGGCAAGGGCATGGCAGAGAAGCTTTGAGTAGCGCTGAACTCTGACCACGTGAGCACCGGTTTCCACGTCGCGGATACCGGTAAGAGAGGTCAACGCCATTAAGATAAATTTTCGGGTGATACCTAATTGCTTTTCCCATCTCCACTTTTCCGTGGATACTCTCCAGACGCTGAGAAGCGCGAGATTCCCTGACAGCACCAGCGTTGCTGGAAAAGGGGAAAAAACAATATGCGTTCTGACCAACAGGAGAATTGAACCGATCCAGACCGCTGCTATCAGTGAGAAAACCAGCGGTGTCGCCCAATGCGGTTCGACCCGGCTCATCAATAGTCCGCTGCCGACAGCCATCAACAGGAGCAGAATCATCTCTCCAGCCAGAGCCCCGCGGGGTATCCTCAAGGGGTCGTTTTGGATCAGATTGTCAATCGCGGTGGCGTGGACTTCATATCCCGGGAACGAAGGATCAAGGGGCGTCGCAACCATGTCCCGCAGGCCCGTGGCGCTAACGCCCACCACTACTACCTTGTCCTGAAAAACTCTTTGCGAAAGCTTCCGGTTCAGAACTTCCGCCGCTGAAACGTGCGGGAATGTCTCCGCCATTCCCCGGAAGCGCAGCAGTAAGTTGCTTTTGCTATCCACCGGAACAAGTGTGTCCTTCAAACGGAATGAAACCGCGCCGGAGGAGTTTGTTATCAACTGCACATCATTGATGCGGCGGTAAGTCATGTAGGCCGAAAGAGCCAGACTCGGGTACATCCCCTTCCTGAATTCCGTAACCAGTGGAACCCGCCTGAGGATGCCGTCCCGGTCCGTGGCTGCATTCAAAAATCCCGTCCCCAGGGAAGCCTGAGATAGCACTGCCAAGCTACAGATAGCCCCGGAAGCGGAAAAGAAAGCTGGCCCGCTCGTATTTTCAGACTCCACCATTACAAGTGGCAAGCGCCGCAGAGCGCAGGGGGAGGCATCCGCTTGGTCGGGTGGAAATCTGAGGAGGAACCCAATGACAAACCGACCGCCACGGAACGTCGCGGCCAGTTGATCGTCATTGGTGTTCGACAGATGGGGATGCAGATCTGCGGATTGCGGGGGAGAACTTCTTGATCCCAACGACTGGGCAGGCGAGCCCAGATCGGGTTCTGGAAACATCATATCCAGGACAACGGTATCGGCACCCGCCTCCTGAATTTTCCGGAGCAACACACTTAGGAGGTCGCGAGGCCACGGCCACCGGCCATATTGGGAAAGGCTCTCATCATCAATTTCAACTACGGCTACCCGGCCGGACAGGTTCCCCTTGCACACCCAGGCCGTCAGGACATCCTTGGCTTTCTGGTCCCAGCGGGCGAAGAAGACCGGCTGATAAACAACAATCAGTATCACGATCGCCAGGACAGCCGCAGTAATAGTTTTCATCTAGCCAGTGGCTCCTCATCGCACTATCACTTCGACGCGGCGGTTTCTCGGTTCCGAGACATTGGCCCCGGTCGGAACCAGGAGATCATTCTCTCCATGAGACGCGATAAAAACATGAGATCCATCAACACCGAGAGCCACGATCATCTTCCTGATTTGCTCGGCCCGCGCCAGACCCAGTTGGAAATTGGACGCGTTGTCACCAGTGGTATCGGTATGGCCGATGATGGAAACATCCGTCGACCGGCGCTCCTTGTAAGCCTGAAAGATGCGAGGCAGGATCGCCACGGATTCCGCTGTCAAGTCCGTACCTCCCGTAAGAAAATACAGATTGAACCGTGCTTCCGGCGTGGGTATGAAGGAAAGAGTGCTTTGGAATAAGCGCTGGATTGCACTCGGATCCAGGGGAAATGGCTTGCTGGGAGCGGCATCGGCCCGCTCCACCTTAACGCCCGTATTGGCTTCCGTCAGTTGTTGGCTGCCACCCGCGTTGGTCACCACAATGGCTCCAGTGGTCCCATCTTCGTTTGGCAACAAGACAATAAGATTCTGACGTGCGGGAGGAGGAGGCGGCGGTGGGGGCGGCTCGGGGGTACGGCAGCCCGCAGCGAACAGAACGCCCATCAGCACCGAAAACCGGATCGTTTTCCAGGACATCATAGCGAACCTCCAGAAACGCCCAGCCCCACGACAAATTTGGTACCTCGCACTCCGATGGCTCCCACCGGCGTCTGGACTCTAACGGACTCCGGCGAGAAACTGGCGATCTTGCCGGAAACATATGCCAAAATTCCACGCCCTAAATCCAGTATTAAAGCGAACTTCTTATCGCTTGGATTGTAGGTGAACTGAACAATGCTTAGCTTGGTATCCGGGCCTAATGACAGGCGAGTGCCATCGCGCATGATAACAGCGAGATGCCCGTCGGACCCCGTGATCAGGACATCCCGTTCCAGCAGGTGCATGCCCTCCGTGACAACAAGGGTCTCCGCACCTCTTTGAAGAGAGCATTTTCCCTGAACGGCCTTGATGCTCCCGGAAACGGGTTCAGCGGCACTGGCTATGATTGCCGCACCGAAGAACAAATATACCGTCGCTATGACAATGATCTTCATCACATTCTCCGGTCCCTTCCAAGCTGTCATTCCCAATGAGTTGTTTGAATCAGAATTTCCGTCCTTATTCATGACTCGACCGGTAGTGTAAACCCGAGCACCCCTGAATTCAATATCCAGCCGGGCATTCAGTGCTGAGTGTTTCCACGGACCACGGTCTTCATGACACCAGGCGCGGAAGGGGGGACATTTCTAATGGGGTTTGACAGCCATCCGCCAAAAGCGCTGGCGTCTGGTGTACGCACATGGCGACGCTTACATCGGCATGGGAGTGCTGACTTAAATGTTAGCGTTGCGGCCTGTGCCTCATCGCACCAACGCAAGCCACAACAAACCGAACAGAATCGTCAGCAGGGTGATGGGAGCGCCGACGCGGAAGTAATCCCAGAAGCCGATGTGGACGTCCGGCTTCGCGGTTTCAACCACAATAATATTGGCCACCGAACCGGTAATAGTGAGGTTTCCCGCCAGCGTACTGGCCATGGCAAGCGCCAGCCAGGCGGTGTGCGGATCGCTAAAGCCCGGCACCAGTGACTTCAGCAGCATCACCGCGGGCACATTGCTCACCATGTTGCTGAAGACCGTAACCACCACGGTAAAGACTTCCAGGCGCTGAAGGTTCCAGTGGCGGGCAAAGGTGAGCAGGCGGGCCACAATGCCGGCGTTCTCCGCTCCACCGACAATCAGGAACAGGCCCACGAAAAAGACCAGCAGCCCCCAATCAACCTCATCGTAGAGCTTTCGCGGCTCAGTGGTGCGAGTGATCAGCAGAGCCGCCGCTCCCAGCGCCGCCATCATGGCCGGAGGCACGCCCAGGAGAAATCCCGCAATCACCACCGCAACCACCACGGCGGGCTTGGTCAAGCGCGAGAGGTCCAGCGGCGGCAGGGGGATGGCTTCCGCCGGGGCCACGCGCGCTCGCCCTCGCATGAATATCCAGTGCAGTATTGCCCAGTTAAGAAACAGCCCCACCAGCGCCACCGGGCCGAGATGGGTGAAGAAGTCCCGGTAGGTGATTCCCGAAAATGAACCGATCAGCATGTTCTGCGGATTGCCGGTAATTGTCGCCACGCTGCCTGTGTTCGATGCGGTAGCCACCGCCAATAGGTAAGGAAGCGGCGCCAGTCTCATCCGCCGGGTGATGGACAGGACAAAGGGCACCATGACCAGGCATACAATGTCGTTCACAAAAAAGGCCGAAAACAAGCCGCAGGCAAACACCACGGCAGGCAGCAGGTGCGCGGGCTTCAGGCGGCGGAGGACAAACTCCACATTCCACTCGAAGAATCCCACCAGGTGAAGGTTGCCGACAATCAGCATCATGGAAAAGAGCAGCACGATGGTGGAGAAATCGATGAAATGCAGGGCCTCGCCAACGGGCACAATCTTGAATGCCACCATGGCCACCGCGCCAATAATCGCCGCGCCGGGACGGTCGATCTTCAGTCCCGGGAACTTTCCCAGGGCGAATACAAAGTAGCTGGCAATGAAGATGGAATAAGCCGCGATTACATTGACGTCGTGGAGGGGAATCGCATGGATCGCATTCATAGCGGGCCAGAATAGCAGTGCCCCACGATGCTATCAAGAGCGCCACACGTCCCTTCTCCGCTCCGTTGCAGGATTTGGAGTATGCTATGTAGTTTTGATTGAAGCTGCACACTATTCGGAGGATACGTAACCATGGATGCTATTGAGGTGTTAAGGACTCGGCGTTCGGTTCGTGCCTACACAGGCGAAGCGGTGCCGAGAGAGATCATCGAAGATATTATCGATTGTGGGCGCATGGCACCGTCGGCCAACAATGTTCAGCCCTGGGAATTCGTTGTTATTACCGACCCCGGCACATTGCATAAAATTGCCAGGACCACCGACTATGGAAGCTTCATAGCACAGGCCCAGGCGTGCGTGGTTGTTCTGTCCCGCGACACAAAGTATTACCTCGAAGACGGCAGCGCGGCCACGGAAAATATATTGCTGGCCGCCCGTGCCCACGGTCTGGGCTCATGCTGGGTCGCCGGCGATAAGAAGCCCTATGCCGCGGACATCTGCCGCCTGGTGGGAGCGCCCCCGGATAGCAAGTTGGTCAGCCTGATCCCCATCGGCGTCGCCGCGGAAAGCCAGAAAATAAACAAGCGGCCCCTGGCCGACGTCCTGCATTGGGAGAAATACTGAGGCAGCGATGCCCGAAAGCCTGCCCTCTGGTCTACGATCTTTCGCCCCTGGCCCGGTTTATTCATGAACTTCTTGCAGCGATGGAGGGCGGTAAAGAATTTCGCACAGAGCTCACGGAGTTAAGGCACAGAGACCACAGTGAGGTCCCGAGATGTTCTCTGTGCACTCTGTGGTCAAACGCCTCGGTAATTCGATCGATAAAGCACTCCGTGGACTCCGTGTGAAACATTCTTAAATCCGCCCCTCCACTTATCGTTTTCATGAATAGTCCGGGCCTGGGGGTCTTGATGCCGTCAGCACCCTGCGGCTGGGTTGCGGTGGGCTAATTTACCCCACCCGCCACGCGGCCTCGTGCAAAAAAATTCCTCTTGACATGGATGGGTTTGCGAATATACTTAACATTGTTAAGTAAGTGTTCGTAGTTAACGTAAGGATTTCACTATGGGGACCAAAGAGCGGCGAGAGCGAGAAAAGGAAAATCTTCGGCAGGAAATTCTTGACGCCGCCCGACAGCTCTTCCTTCAAAATGGCTTCGAGAACGTCTCCATGCGTCAAATCGCGGAGAAGATCGAGTATTCTCCGACGACCATCTATCTGTACTTTGCCGACAAGTCCGATCTTTTCCGGAGTCTTTGCGCCGAGACCTTCGCAAAACTCGAAGGGGAGCTGGCCGCTATCGCCCAAAACGACGGTGATCCTGCACTCTGCCTGCGGAAAGGGGCCGAGGCGTACATCCGCTTCGGACTTCGTTACCCCCATCACTACCAGTTGGTTTTCATGACGGCGCACCCTCATAAGGAAGCTGAAGTCAAAGACTTTCAGATTACCGGGGCGTCGGGGGAAAGGGCGTTCCATTATCTCCTGAAGATCATTTCCCAAGGGATTGAGCAGGGGAAGTTTCGCAAAGTTAACCCCATGATGCTTGCCCAAACAGCATGGGCCACGATGCATGGGGTTACTTCCTTGCTGATTACTATGAAAGGGTTCCCGTGGGTTGATCGGGAAGAGTTGATCGGAAGCGCCGTGGAAACGTTGGTTCGGGGCGTGGCCATCTGATTTTTTTTGGCCCGACGATTAACGTTGTTCAGTTTAAAACTTTCGTTAATATCATTGGAGGTGTTCATTGCTCAGGCCAAGAAAATTCGCCCTACTCACGCTTCTTGCCCTAACCATGGCGTCAGGTGTCGCCCCGGCACAGAACGCTCCTCCCCTCCGGCTAACTCTGGCAGATGCAGTTCGCACTGCTCTGAAGGAAAATCCGCAGGTTCAGAACGCCAATCTGGACATCGCCGACCGCCAGCAGGATATCAACGTCCGGCGCTCCGCCCTTCTGCCGCAGGCCTCGCTGCAAGTCTCGGATCGTGCCGAGCGCATCAACCTGGGGTCAACGTTCGGAGCGAACTTGCCAATCTTTCCCCACCATGTAGGTCCGTTCCAGGTCTTTCAAGCGGGGACGGAATTCTCTGCAACTGTCTTCGATGTCACCTTATGGCGCAAGTTGCAGGCCTCGCGCGCATCGCTGGCCGGCGCGCGGACTGACGAGCGCTCACTGCGCGACCAGACAACTCTGCTGGTGGTTTCGCAATACCTCGCCGCGCTGCGCGCCGGAGAGCAACTGAAAGCTGCGCAATCGCGCGTTGACCTGGCGCAGGCCTTGTTCGACCAGGCCGTCCAACTGGAGAAGAATGGTATCGGGACAAATCTCGACACGGTCCGCGCGCAAGTGGAGTTGCAGAATGAGAAGCAGTCTCTGCTGGTGGACCAGACCGAGCGGGATAAGGCCCTCTACGGACTTGGGCGGCTTTTGGATCTCGCCCCGCAGCAACCAATCGAGCTTACCGACCAGTCGCTGTTTTCCGAAACACCGGAATACCCCGGCGACGCGAGTGTGGCGGCCGCGATTGCCAATCGGCCGGAGATGAAGTCCCTGGATGCGCAAATTACTGCAGCGGGCTACGACCGCCGGGCCGCACGTGAGGAACGCCTCCCCTCCCTAAGCATTGGCGGAGACTGGGCGTACCAGGGTTCTTCCCTTCCCGCGTCGATTCCCACTTATGCGGTCGGAGCGACGGTAAACGTGCCCCTGACAACGGGCGGTCGGATTCGCGCCGAGGAAGTCAAAGCGGTCATTGCCTCGCGCCGCCTCGAAAACCAGCGGCGCAGCCAACAGGACGCCATCGCTGAAGAGGTGAAATCCGCCATGGCCGACCTGGCATCAGCCCGCAGCCAGGTGGAGGTTGCACGCTCCGGGCTTACGCTCGCCCAAAAGGCGCTTGGCCAGTCGCGCGAGAAGTTCTCCGCCGGCCTCGCCAACAACATTGAAGTGGTCACCGCGCAGGACGCGCTGGCGCGGGCCAACGATAACCTGATCGACGCTTTTTACCGGTACAACCTGGCCCACGCGCAACTCGCCCATGCCACGGGCCAGATGGAAGCGCTATACGAGAAGTAGCGCATTCCTTTAGGACGGAGGCGTAACGCCGCCATCTTGGCGGCTCCATGCCGGCTGGAAGCCGGCGCTACGTCAAGGCCGGCAAGATGCCGGTATTAAGAGGTCCACCATGCCACCGCTTGCCGAACGTAATCTCTTTCACGACCGCGTACGCCTGGCCGTCACCTTGACCGGAGTGGTTTTCGCCGTGGTGTTGATCGTCGTGCAGCTTGGGCTTTACGTAGGCTTCTCGCACACCACGACGGCGCTGGTCGATCACTCGCGCGCCGACCTTTGGGTGGTCTCAAAGAATGTGCCCTACATCGAGCAAGGGATTCCCTTCTCCGAACGCAAGCTCTACACCGTGCGCGCTACACCGGGCGTTTTGGAAGCCCAGAATTACATTGTGCGATTCGGCCGGTGGAAGCGGGCCGACGGTCAGGAAGAGTCTGTTCAATTGGTGGGGGTGAATCCGGAATCCACCATGGGGCACGCATGGAATGTCGTGGAAGGGCGGCAGGAAGACTTGAAGGTGGATGACAGCGTCATCATGGATCGAATCTATTTCCAGAAGCTGGGGGTAAGCCAACTCGGAGATACCGCGGAAATCCTGGGCCATCGCGCTCGCGTGGTGGGCTTCACCCAGGGCATTCGAACCTTTACGACCTCGCCCTATGTCTTCACGAATTACCGCAACGCGCTGGACTATTCCAACCTCCGCGCTGACCAAACCATGTTCATCCTGATCAAGGCCCAGCCGGGCGTGGAGGTTCAGGATTTGCGCCGGCGCTTGCAGGCGCGCCTGGATGGCGTTGACGTACTCACCCGCCAGCAATTTTCCGACATGACCCGCCACTACTGGCTTTTCACCACGGGGGCGGGTATGGCGGTGCTGATGGCGGCGGTGCTCGGCCTGCTGGTGGGCGTCGTGGTGGTGGCGCAAACGATCTATTCCAGCACCATGGACCACTTGCGTGAATTCGGAACGCTGAAGGCCATGGGCGCCACCAACGGCTACATCTACAGGGTCATTATGAAGCAGGCGGTCATTGCGGCGGTCATCGGCTACGCGCTGGGAATTTCTCTCAGCGTTGTGGTGGTTCACGAAAGCGCCAAGGGAGGGGCAAATATCATTCTGCCCTGGCAGCTTGGCGTGGGGATGCTGGGGGTGACGGTGGCCATGTGCGTGGCCGCGGCGTTTGTCTCCATCAACAAGGTCACCAAGATCGACCCAGCAATGGTGTTCAAGCAGTAGAAACGGGACACGGGGCACGGGATTCGGGATACGGCGTTCGGGGTCCGGGGTTCGGGATTCGCTATTGGGGCCGTGGGTGTTCACTTAAGCAAGTGGAGAGATCAATTGAATCCACAGCCCTCGCCCCCTTGGGGGAGAGGGTGGACCGCAACCGGCGCTCTCATCAGCCGGGGCGGGACGGGTGAGGGGGTCGAAGCTGTAAGGCCTAATTCGAATGGGTGGCACGGGCACAATCGTGAATCGACACCCTCGCCCCTGGGGAGCTACGGGAAGCGCGAGACCCAACCAGATCCCTTATTCGCCCTGGCGCAGAGGAAAAAGGAGTCCATGAAATGCAAAAACCGATTTCCGTTCGTGAACTCACAAAAGTCTACGGCGACGGCGCAACGGCATTCCGCGCTCTTGACTCCGTAGACCTGGAAGTGGAGCGCGGTGAAGTGATGCTTCTGATGGGTCCTTCGGGCAGCGGCAAAACCACGCTGATTTCAATTCTGGGCTGCATCCTGCGGCCGACCTCGGGCAGCGTGAGAATCATGGGAGAAGAAGTCACCCAGCTCAACGAAAAGCAAATGCCGCGCGTCCGCCTGCAAAATATCGGCTTCATCTTCCAGGGCTTCAACCTCTTCCCCACACTGACGGCAGGGGAAAACGTGGAGTTGGGACTTGACTTGAAAGGCCAGAGAGGGACGGCGGCAAAACATCGGGCCCGCACTTTTCTCGAACAAGTAGGATTGGGCACCAAGTACCACTCGTTCCCGTCAGACCTGAGCGGAGGGGAGAAGCAGCGCGTCGCCATCGCCCGCGCGCTGGCCACCGAACCTCAGGTGATCCTGGCAGACGAACCAACCGCTGCGCTCGACTCACACAGCGGCCGCGCGGTGATGGAGATGCTGCGCGACCTCGCACACCGGAACGACCGCGCCGTCGTGGTAGTGACCCA
>CAYTMD010000020.1:0-28184 GCA_964438685.1 uncultured Acidobacteriota bacterium | reverse complement strand
CCAGCTCCGGCCACATGGTCCACATGCCGGGCCATATTTATTGGCGAGTGGGCGATTACGAACGCGCGCGGCAATCCTTTGTGGCTTCGGTAAGAGTCGATGAGGCCTACATGGCGGCCCAACAGATCCGTCCCGAGGAGGACTGGAATTACGCCCATAACATCGCCTACTTGATTGCCGCCTGCGCGGAGGCGGGCCGCTACCAGGAGGGTTTGGAGTGGGCCGCAAAGCTGCGAGGCATGCCCGCTCCCACCGGCATGACATCGGCCCGTTTTGCGGTTTGGGCTGGAGGTAGCGTGGCGCGCCTGCGAATCCGCTTCAGCGATTGGAAGGCCGTGGAAAGTGAAGCCGTGGAGTTTGGAACACCCACGGAGGCAATCAGTCCGGCGGCCAGGGATTATGCCGCGGGACTCAGCCTCTACGCCAAAGGCATGGCAGCCATCGAACACGGCGACGTAAAATCGGCATCGCAACTATCGGAGGCACTCGATTCCATGCTCTGGCGCCTGGAAGCGTCAAAGTCCAAAGAGGCGGAAGAAGATAAGGACAAGGAAAAGGATAAGAGTCAGGAGGCAAAGGATAAGGAAGAAGATCCTACACAGGTACTGCAACTCCTGGGGACTATGTCGCTTGATCTGCGCGCCAACATCAAGAGCTTTCAAGGAGACGACGAAGAGGCACTCAAGCTTTTCCAAAAAGCACTCGCCAATGAGAAAGACCTTGGCTATTCCGAACCACCTCAGTTCTACCGTCCCGAGCAGGAAAGCCTTGGCGACGCCTATCTGAATGCTCATCAGTGGGAAAAAGCACGTGATGCCTTCGCGGAGGCTTTGAAACAGCGGCCCAAAAGCGGCCACGCTCTTTGCGGAATCGCCCGCTCCTATGCGATGGCCGGGGATGAGCCCAAGGCGATCCAGGCTTACAAGGATTTTCTGGCAAGCTGGGAACACGCCGACCTGGATTTACCACAAATCAAACATGCCAAATCGTGGCTGGCGGGCCATGCGCAGTGACCCTACAGAAAAACCCCACACAGCGGGGGAGAAGTTAAGCTGCGGGTAACCACCCCGTCGCTCGGCGCGCCACCCCTCCTGAATCAGGAGGGGAGTTCTTTAAAGGCTCCCCTCCTCAGATGAGGAGGGGTGGCGCGCCGAGCGACGGGCTGGTCTGAAACGATTGGTGCTGATAAGCGCAGGACCAACGATGTTTTCCGCAGCTTCTTTACGCCGGCACATGGCCAGGCAAAACCGCGGCTGCGATGGCCTGCACCTCCTCACTCTCCACTTCTGGCGGCGTTGACGGCAAAATCACAGAAAGCCTATCATCCCAAGGATGCAGCCCTACACTGTGAATGCAGTTGCGGAGTCGTCCGTGGAAGCACCGGGAAGGAGCCACACGCGCCTCTTGCTTTATGGGCTCTGGGCAGTTATGGCCGCGGGGCTGATGGGATACGCGCAAACCCTGGCATTTACCGATGACGAAGGATTCCACCTGCTCGCAGCGCAATTGATCAAGGGAGGCATGCACCCTTATCTTGACTTCTTTTTTCCCCAGACCCCTCTCAATGCTTACTGGAATGCATTCCTGCTGCGCCTGCTAGGGGAAAGCTGGCGCGGCCCCCACGCGCTCGCGGCGCTTGAAACCACAGCGGCAACAATTCTCGCGGCACAATTCGTGCTCTCCCGTTTTCCCCATCGAGCATGGAAAGTTGCCGGCACCATTGCGGCATCCGTGATGATTGGCTGCAATATCAACCTGGTGGAATTCGGACCGTTGGGGCAGGCTTACGGCATATCCCTGTTCACCACCGTATGTGCCTTCCGCCTGGCAATCGCCGCGGTGGACCGGCGCGGGTGGTGGCTGGCCGCTGCGTGCGGCGCTTTTGCGGGGGCGGCGGCAGCGTCATCCATGCTCGCCGCTGCTGTGACACCGGCCTTAATAATATGGATTTGGTCGAGCAATCGCGTTGGCAACCGATGGGGTAAGGCTGCGGCATTCGCCGGCGGAGCGACCGTTCCCTTCCTGCCAGTACTCTGGCTGGCGGCACAGTCACCCTGGGTGGTCTGGTTCAATGTCGTTAAATACCACCTCTATTACCGGGCGGTCTACTGGCCTGATCCGTTAACTCACGACCTTGATGCGATGACGGGTTGGCTCGCGGACCCGCAATCACTGCTTTTGGGATTGCTGGCAATCTTTGGCATTGTCTACATCGCCCGGCGCTCCGATTGGGCACCCGATCTCCGCTCGGAATTCTACTTGTGCGGCTGGCTGGCACTGGGAATCACGGCGGAATTAGCTTTCGCCCATCCCACATTTGGACGCTACTTCTGTCTGGTAACACCCTTCGCAGGCATCCTTGCGGTTCCAGGCCTTTACGTGCTTGGCGCGGGAGTGCTCCGGCCGGATAAGCCCTTCTGGCCCGTCTTGATCATCAGCATGATTTGCATCGGGGCGTTGGTGCGCAGCTTCTGCATTGACACCAGCGGTTCGTATAACTGGAAGGATTACGAGGCCATGACCCGGAAGTTGAAGGAAGTCACGCCTCCCGGTAAACCGATCTTCACGGAGGAAGAAGTCTATTTCCTGATGAAGCGCCGCCCGCCCCCGGGGATGGAATTCGGATATTCACATAAACTAAAGCTCCCACCTGCGGCGCTGGCCGGGCTGCATATAACCTCCGAAGAAAGTCAGAAACACCAGTTGGCCGCGGGTGTATTTGGAAGCGCCGCAACTTGCGACGAAGATTTCGTCAGTGACTATGCCCTCGATGACACCTTTCACGAAAAGGCGAATGTGAACGGTTGTACCGTGTTTTGGGACTGGCAGCCCGCAGCTTCGGAAGCACAATAATCTGGATATCCGCACGCACGATAATACTGCACTTGTTGCGAAACAAGATGGCAAAGCCCCCGTCATTGCTGCCGGGGGCTTTGCTTGACAGCGCATTCGCGAAAATCCTTTCCTCGTTCCAAGCCCACAACCAGAGACCCCACAGCTAGTTGGTCGTCGGTGTAGTCGTCTTACTGGTCTTGCTCGACTTGTGGGTCTTGCTCGTCTTGGTTGTATTCGTCTTGGCCTTCGTTGCCTTGGTCTTATGCGTCTTGGTTGTGGCCGTTGTCGAGTCCGGTGCCGGGCTTTTGGCAACCGCCGGCATGGTCAACGAGAAGACCACCATCGATGCAAATAACATACTGAGCAGCTTTTTCATGTTCGTACTCCTCCTCTTGGAATTTGTCGTTCGCCCTTGCTATATGCATGGAACGTGCCAAGCTGCTCATTCCCCCAAGATTCCCTGCAACCTGATGCCTTTCATCAAGATAGACAATGCACGGGCCAAAAGGCGCATGGTGCACCCATACGCCCGCCAGCGCAGCCCATGCACGACCTCGTATACCCAAATACCAATTGGGGCGAATGAAGGAGGTGGGACCAGTGCTGGGAGTGAATCGGTAATCTGAAATGAAATTGCGGCAGGTGTTAGCGCGCCGCTTATAGGACTTGGAGACACCGTGACCCTTCTGACCCAGGCCGTTGGACCATAAGCGTTAACTTAACGACATCGGCATCATTTGAAGCCGCGTAGCGGTGGCAGAATGTGGCCCACGGCGATAGCCGTGGGGAGAGATGGCGCGGTGCCAGTAAGCCCCGGAAGGGGCGACAGACGCCTTCGCCGGTGGCGTCCCAGGAGGTAGTTTGAGTCCAGTACTCCCCACTACGAGTTTCACGAGGACCCTGACGCCCACTGAGCGATCGGATCGAAAGAACTCTTTCGCCCCGTCCGGGGCTCGACAGCTAAATCCTCCGCTCTCCCACGGCTTCCGCCGTGGGCCACACTCTGTCGGCCCTGTGGGCCTTCAGAGCGCAAAGCATACCTGTCGAAGGAGATATTTGAGTCTTACGTTAACGCCGGCCGTTGGCCTGGGCTTGGTTAGAACGCTACTTTGGGGCTGAAAATCACAAACGTGCGGAGAAATCGTTGAGATCGATGAGAAGTGCAGTCAAGCGAAAAATTTGTTGCACGATACACTGGCCTGTCACTACTTCTGCGACACTTGGGTTTTGACCCCCTCACCCGCCTGCGGGCCGAATCCGACGTTGGTTATACTTCACCAGTGCCCCTTCGGCGGGCGTAGGCCCGTCTCCGTCGGCTGACGGACTGATGACGGCGCCGGTTGCGGTCCACCCTCTCCCCTCGCCCCTTTGGGAGAGAGGGGCCGGGGGTGAGGGGGTCGCAAGGCTCACCCACCGGTTTGTGACTAACACAAGTCACGGACTGTTATCCGGCCCCGCCGGTGGCTGGGCTGCCTACTGCCTTGTGCCTACTGCCTACTCTTCTAGACCAACTCGCCGCGCATCACGGTAACGGCCTGGCCACCAAGTTTTACCCGTTTGTCCACCACCCGGACCTTTACCACGCCGCCGCGCGCCGAGGCCTGGTAGGCGACAAAATCCGTTTTGCCAAGGTGCTTTGCCCAGTAAGGCCCAAGCACACAGTGTGCCGACCCCGTCACAGGATCTTCATCAATTCCTGAACCCGGAGCAAAGAATCGGGAAACGAAATCAAATTCCCCGGACTCGGCTCTTGCAGTCACAATAACTCCGCGCGCCTTCGTCCGCTTCAGCAGTGTGAAGTCAGGAGCGAGGTTGCGCACAACCCGCTCGGAGTCCGCTTCCACCAGATAATCGAAGTGGCTCTTGCCTACGTAACGAGGCGTGATGCCCAGGCCCGTCAACAATTCGTTCCACGGAGTGGCGGGCTCTTCCGGCTTGGCGGGGAAATCAAGCTCGATCCAATCACCCTTCCGATCCGCAGTCAGCAAACCGCTCAATGTGTGGAAACGTGCCTGCTCTTCCAGCTTGAGCACGCCGGTCTGCCACAAAATGTGAGCACTGGCCAGCGTCGCGTGCCCGCACAATTCAACTTCCACGGTCGGCGTGAACCAGCGCAAATTGAAGCCGCCATCCTTCGGCACCAGAAAGGCGGTTTCCGACAGGTTCATTTCCCGCGCCACGTCACGCATCCAAGCCTCGGGGGCCGGAGCGGGCAGTATGCAAACCGCCGCAGGATTCCCCGCAAACGCCCGGCTGGTAAACGAGTCCACCTGGTAGATAGTTTGGCCCATAGTTTTGTACTTCCGCTCCTTTACACAAAATTGCAGGTGTCGATTTCCTGCGGGCGCTTCGGCTAACGCTCGCCGTGCAAATGGCTCGCGAGGAATTCCGCCGCGGCGTGAAAGGCCGTGAGCCAGTGCTCATGCGTTAAGAAATCATGCACTTCGTCCGGGAAAACGATCTGCTGAAACTCCACGTCCTGTTTTCGCAGCGCTTCCACAAGCTTCACCATATTGGAAAACGCTACATTCCGATCGTCGTCCCCTTGAATCAGCAGCACGGGTGAGTGCCATGTCTTCACATCCGCCAGCGGTGAAGACTGGAAGGCCACTCGCGCCCAGTCCTCAAGCTTCTGGGGATTCTCCGCCTTCAGCGTGCGCGGAGCTTCCAGGTTCCAGTCATGCACGCCGTGAAAATCCACGCCGCACGCAAATAGGTCCGATGCGCGGGCCAGTCCCAGCGCCGTCAAATAACCACCATAGGAACCACCCCACAAGCCGATGCGGGCGGGGTCGACGTCCGGACGCGAACGCAGGTACAACCCAGCGCCTCGCACGTCATGGAATTCACTCGCTCCTGTGGGGCCGTAGTTTGCCGCTTCGCGGAATTCCATCCCGTAGCCAATTCCACTGCGATAGTTCACCGACAACACAATGTAACCCCTGCTGGCCAGGTATTGATTCATGGCGTAGGCATTGTGGTAATACTGCATGTAATGCCAGCCAAGCAGCATCTGGCGGCGCGAGCCTCCGTGGAAAAAGATCACGGCGGGATGCCGCTCACCGGGCTGGACATCATGCGGCGGGAAAATCTGGCCATGAATTTTCAGGCCGTCCGCTGCTGTGATGATCACCGGTTGCGGCTCCACCAACTGCCGCGCCGGAAAATCCGCCGGCATGGCCTGCGGCGCCAGGTCGCGGAGTTCGCCATTGCCCGTTAACATGGCGGGCCGCGCGGGCCAGTGGGCGTCGGAATGGAGCAGCACAATCTGGTGTCCATCGCTCGTCACCACCGGAGACCATTCAATACCCTTGCCGCCCTTCAAAAGCCTGGGGACGTGATCCGTCACCGGTTCGATAAACAGGTGTCTCCGGTCGGCATCCTCCATGTTTGAATTAAAAACGATTTCCCCGCGATTAGGCGTCAGGGCAACATCTTCAACTTCGTATTCCCCTGGGGTCAACGACCGCGCGTCACCGCCTGAGACGAGCGTCGAGTAGAGATGCATCCAGCCGTCGCCCTCCCAGGGAAAGATCAGGCGATCACCGGCCGCCCACAGTAGTTGTTGTTCCGCCCGAATTCCGCGGAAAACGCTTCCCCGCCCTTCCGGAGCCTTCCAAACCTCGTGGCCCGCCCCCGTTGCCACATCGGCAACGCGAATCGACCAGGGCGGTCCCGCGCGCTTGGGGCCAAATTCTTCCGAATCCGACACGGCTGGGAGACGCAGATACGCGCATTGCTTGCCATCCGGCGACCACACCGGCTCCTGGTCACGATCCACGCTGGGGTCAAGATATCGCAAACTCTTCTGCGCGAAATCGTAGGCCCCGATAAAGCTGTGGTCCTCGCGCGCACTCACCATCGCCAGCATGGAGCCATCGGGCGACCATCGCAGCGACTCGGCCTTGCCCCGGGCGTGGATCAACTGCGCCGGCTTGTCGTTGCCACCCAGCTTTACCAGCCATACCTGATCCTTATAAACGAATGCAACCGCATTGCCTTTGGGGGAAACGCTAGGAGAATGCCCTACCGCCAATTTTCGTGGCGGGCCGCCCGCCACCGCGACCACCCAAATATCCTGTTCCACACCTTGCGGGTTGCTGCCCGGATTTGGCGCCTCGCGCTGCATCTCGAAATCTCCGCCCCGCGCATAAACGATGGCGTCGGCGTCCGCAGTCCATGCGAGCTGGGCGATTTCCTGCCCGTCGTCCGCGGCGTAAGACGTCAGCGGCCTGCCTCTATAATCAGGAGGCTCCGCCACCCAGATATTCCTCACCCCGCGCGCATCAAACACCCATGCCACCTTGCCACCCGCTGGTGACGCCACAAGTTCGCTGGGGAACGGTGCGCTCATCACCTGCTCAAGGGTAAAGTCCTTCTGCTGTGCCGCTGCCAGCGCGCAAAAGGCCAGAAGAGCAATCAGCGGTAATAAGAAACGACCTCGATGACAAGACGACATATTGATTGACTCCTTAACGATAGTCCGATTATACACAGCTAATAACCTTCTGGCGCGTTCGTCTGTATGTCGTCTATAGCGACGTGCCGGCTGCCGCCATGTTAGAATTCTCGCATTTGAAACTCCGGGAGCAAATTTGATTCCCCCTGTCTCACGCCGGGTCTGGACGTTCGCCGCAGTCATCTGTCTGGTAGCCATCATGGAAGCGGCAATGCTGCTCTCCGTACGCCAGGAGTCGCAAACCGCCGACGAAGCCCACAACTTGTTCGCCGGCTACCTCTACTTGACGGCGGGCGACTTTTCCGCCGGCTCCGCCCATCCCCCTCTGGCCAAGGATGTGGGCGCACTGCCACTCCTTGCCTTCCGGCCGCGCGTTCCACCGATGCCGCAAGGTGAAGCCTTTAGCATCAACCTTCAGGACGGCCGCATTTTTCTCTATTCGAATCATGCTGAGCCGATGCTTTTCGCGGCCCGCGCCGCGATGACGATCTTTCCTCTGCTGCTGGCCCTTTTGGTCTTTGCGGCCACGCGGGAAATGTTCGGCGCCGCGCCCGCGTTGATCGCACTGACATTAACCGCGTTTGAGCCCAATATTCTTGCTCATGGACCCCTGGCGACCAATGACGTGGCACTGGCCACTTGCCTATTCGCTGCAGTGTATGCTTTCTGGCGTTATGTCGTGAATCCCACCCCATGGCGTTTGGCACTGGCCGGGATGGCCGGAGGTTTCACCCTGGCCAGCAAGCACTCCGGCCTGCTGCTCTTTCCGATCTTGTTTCTGCTGGCGCTGGTGGAATGGCTGCTTGCGCCGCGGGCCATCCTTGAGAGCCCAAACCGTGCCCCCATTTCGCGCCGACAACTCGCACTGCGTCTGTCCCTGGCGCTCGCCGCTATAGGCACTCTCTCCATCGCCGCGCTCTGGGGCTTCTACGCCTTCCGCTATGCGCCCGTGGCAGGGGCCCCAACACCCTCGCTTGCCCCCTTGTTGCAGGCGATACCCAGCCGAAGCAAGGCCCTCGCGATCGCCATAGCAGCGCAGTTACATCTGCTACCGTTGGGCTACCTGGCAGGATTGGCGCATTTCTACACCGCCGAGTCGCGCGCCACCTACCTTCTCGGGACACGCTATGCGCACGGAGTGTGGTTCTACTTCCCTACGGCTTTGGGAATTAAGTCCACTCTGGGTTTTCTCCTTCTGCTCGTGCTCACTCCGCTGGGGCTTCGGCGCCTGCGCGAGGGGCGCCGCGAGATCTTGTGGATGCTGATCCCGGCAGTGGCCTTTCTCGCCGTGAGCATGACCTCCAACCTCAATATTGGAGTCCGTTATATCCTTCCGGTCTTCCCGTTCCTGATTGTATTGATCGCCGTGGGCATCTGGAAGCTCGCGAAAGAGCATCGCGCCTGGGGCCTCGCGGTGGGGGTACTGGTCCTGATCCACGTCGCCTCCTCGTTGCGGGCGTTTCCCAACTACCTTTCGTATTCCAACGAATTCTGGGGCGGCCCCGCAAAGACTTACCGGGTGCTTACCGACTCGAATGTTGATTGGGGCCAGGGCCTGCCGGCCGTGAAACGTTACGTCAGTGCTCACGCCGCCACGCCCTGTTGGTTGGCCTATTTTGGGACTGTCGACCCGGCCCAGTATGATATCCCCTGCACGTTGCTCACGGCCTCGTCAGCCGTCGTCTGGGGACGCCCGCTTGGCGAGATTCCACCGGTAATCGAGGGAACCGTTCTGGTGAGCGCCACGGAAATGTCGGGGCAGGCTTGGGGTCCGGGAGAACTCAACCCCTATGAGCAATTCCGCAATGCGCGTCCGGTGGATTGCCTTGCGGGGTCGATTTTGGTTTACCAGGGAACATTCCAAGTGCCACTTGCTTCCGCGCTGAGCCGCCTTTGGGAGGTTGTCTCGTTGGCGAACCAGGGCAAGTTTGACGCGGCCCTCACCGAAGCCCATACGGCGGAGTCGCTCGCCCCACAGTCCGTGGACGTACAGTTCGTTTTGGGGAGGGTACTCAAGGCCGCAGGGCACAATGAAGAATCGCGGAGAGCCCTGGAAAACGCCCTGCGCCTCGCGCGGACCATTCACCCTGAGTCACAGGCCTATTGGATTCCGGTCATCGAGGGGGAGCTAGCCAAAGAGTAAAGGATAAGGGTTAAGCGAGGCCGGACAGTTATTTTATCGCACACCTACAAATCCAATGGCGCGAGCAATTCCTCGATGTTGCCTTCATCCACGAGGAGGTTTAGCCAGTCATCGCGCAAGAGCTCGATCTCATCAAAAGCGCGATACAGCCGCATCTTGGCGACTGCATACATTTCGTTCGGATCCAGATCACGGCCGTGGGTTCCGTGCCATGTTGCGCGCGCGCGTTCGGAGATAAAAACCCGGAGGATGAAGGGTGGTCTCTGATCGGCGGTAACGACGAAGATGTAATCGCTGCCGTCGCCCTGGCCTTCAGGACGGATTACGCGGTGGCTGTTGGCAAAGAAATATTGATAAGCCGTGCCGGTTTCCGCCGCATAAAACTTGTAACGTCGCGCCATAAGAGACTCGGTAGGCAGAAAGCAGTAGGCAGTAAGCAGTAAGCAGAGCCGAAAGGCAAAACCGGGACTGCCGGCACTTTTGCCTTTTGAATTGGCCTTTCCTGTCTGTCCTCTGCTTTCTGCCTTCTGCCTACTGCCCCTTCGCCTTGGGGCCTCGTAAGAACGTGACCTGGCCGGACCCGAGCACCACCTGCCGGACGTGATCGGGATACGGCAGAGGTTTGCTCAAATCGAAATTGTAACGCGGCTGCAGAACTTTCTGAATCATTAAATCCACCAGCCAGCTTGGCACCGTCATGCTTCCCACGACCACACTTTCTATCTGCACTAGGACCCCGGCGCTTTGCGATTGGATCCTGGCCGTTACGGCCACGTGTTGGCTCCCGTGGAACATCGCTGCCAGGATCTTCGGCCCCATATCGTTGGGATTGGGATAAGAGCGGCTTAGGACATCGAAATCCACATCCGTAGCGGCCACCACGTGTTCGGGTTGAACGGTCAGCCAGGGAGGGTTCACCCCCTTGGGAAGAAATTCGCTGGAATGGACTTTCAGGTAGGAATTCGCTTCATACATCGTAACCACCACGGCCGGATAAGATCCCGAGGGTTGCGCGTCCTTGCTATTCAGGATTTGCAACTTTGCTTCCATCGCCTTGGAGGCCGCCAGGGTGGCCTGATCAAATGTGGCACTGCTGCCTTCCAGCACCACGCCGAGGACGACGAGGCACAGAGCAAGCGCGGCTCCCACAGCCGAGCGGCCATGAGACTTTTTCACGTGACCCGGAAGGGGGTGGGTATTTACTTGTGCTGTTGCAGCGCTTTCTTTCAATATGTCCTCCCGTAATGGACAAGCAGATTACCTTACGGCTCCGCCACTTCGGCCCCGTCTGGGCGCCACGCCAACCGGCGGATTGATCACAAGATGGTCGAGCGGTCCGACCAGGCGAATATCGGCGAAGCGGTCCAATGATTGGCCACCCTCCCTGCGCTCAAGCCATCGACGGCGAAGATGCGTCAAGTCAACGCGCGCATTCATATCCGCCGTTCCGGCCCAGTTGTATGTACCATTGAATTGCAAGTTCGCTCCGCTTAGCTCGATGACCGTCTTTCTCACGCTGAAGCGGCGGTCGAGAATCTCCATTTGGATCGTGGCGGAAGGGGCCATCACCGGGCCGCGCGGAGGTTCGAGCTTTCCCCAATGCGCCTGCCGCACCAAGGTTCCGAGGGGGTCGAAATCCCCGAAGAAAATATCCTTCATGTGCAGGGTCATTTGGCCGGCAAGGTTATCCGTCAATTCTTCGCGCGCCAAGCCGTGCGTTTGGAAGCTTCCTGTTGCGTTCAGGGCGCCCCGCATTTCATGCAAACGGGCAGGAAGATGGGGTGTCAAGGAATGCAAGGGAAGTGCCGCGAGCGACGCTTTGACGGATAGAACGGGAGGCGAGTTTGTGAAATCAACAGTGCCTTCCGCGTCGCCACGGCCGCCTTCGGCGCGAAAGTTCGCCGTCCTCATCCGAATCCCACGGCCGGCAACTTCAAAATCTCCCTGGAAGTCCGTCAGCGTAACGCCACGATAGCTCAAGGCAGGGGTGGAAAATCTACCCTCGGCATTCAGGCTTCCGAAGATTTGTGAGGCAGCGTCGCGTCGCGCCGCGAACGAAGCCAGCCCGGGCAGGCGTGCCAGCAGGGGCAGAGGCTGGCGTAATCCCAACGCGGCAAACCAAAGCGCGCCTTCCTCCAGCCTCAAACCGTTCGCGCGCAGGTCAAACTTCCACAGATTGATCCGCGGGCCATTATGGAACAACCTGGCGTTGAATACGCTTGTCCCCATAACCGCCACCACTGGGTCGGCGGTGATTTGATCGTCATTGATTTGCAAGCTCGCATGAGGAATATTGAGCGGCTCGGTGAGGCCCGGGATCAACAGACGTGCGGAACGCATATTCACCCGCGCCGTCAATACCGGACGCGCCGGCGGCCAGGCAGCGCCGACGAGATGAAGCGTGCCAGTCGTGGAACCTGTAGCGTCTATCCCTTGAAAAGCGTGGACCCCCAGCCCACGCCCGAAAGTCACAAGGTCCCGCAGCGGAACGCCTCTGGCCGCAACCTGCACCTCATACCGCGATTCAGGATCACCGCGGTCAATCGTACCCAGTGCCGACAGCGTCACGCGCGGCGCCAGGGCGATTTGCACCGGAGCCAGCACCGCGCCGTCGTTGTTGACGCGCACAGCAATCTCCGACACCGGAAACGACCCGGATGGCGTCTCCAAACTCACCTCATGAGCGCCTACAAAACCACCGTACTGCCGTTTCTTCCAGGGGCCCCGGATGGATAGCATCCCATCAAACCTGCCCTTGACATTCCATGCGCCAGGGTTCGGCCACAGGTGGCGGATGACTGCCAGCACATCCTCCAGCCGCGAGCGTTCCAGCGCCAAGACCAAATCCAGTTGCGGGTCCGATTGTACTTTGTCCACTGAACCGGAAATATGTAGATGGGAGTCAGCAAAAGAAGCTTCCAGGTTCTCGAGGATGAGGCGTCCAGTTTCGCGCAAAAACCGGGCATGGTAGCGGAGGGTCATGGGCATGGAATCGGACGGCGGGAGCGTCTCCCACCGTTGAAGTTGTGCCAGGTGAGTTTCACCCTCTACCGTGAGGTCAGGCAAGGATCCGGTAAGGTGAACGTCGGAATCCATCACTCCATAAATCTGGGGATTAACGCCAGTAATGACGGGGATCCAATCATAAAGCAAGGCGCCCTGGGTGCGCAGCCGGGCTTCGATGGGCCCGCCCAAGTCGCCCCCTGGTGTCCAAGTACCACTGGCCTCTACCGGACCCGGGGTGGGAGTCGAAAGGTCGGAGCGCACCGGACTGGCAGTCACCTGGAATTGCACGCGCCGCTTGGCGGGATTCAATTGCAAACGCGCCTGGACATCGGTAAAGGCAAACGGCTTCTTGTTGGGTCCCACCTGGAAATTAATCCGGGCGTCATCGACAGTCAGGTCCAATTGCTCCGCCGTAGCCAAAAGCTTGCCATCGGTAACGGGCCCCGGCGGCGCAGTCACCCCGCTTTGCCGCAAGAGTTTTTCCACGTTCCACTGCCCGGCTGAGTTCATAACAATGTTGAAGCTGGGGTGATCCAGATGGAGGCGGGCAAAGTCCATGCGCGAGCGCCAGAGGCTGTGCCAGCGAAGATCGCAATCTATGCGGTCAACGCGGGCAAAAGGCTCAGGACCGAAGTCAGGATCTTCGGCGACTTCCGCATATTCAATAGAGAATCCGGGGCGCGGTATCAGACGGAATGACACTGCCCCGAACTTGACCGGCCGGTGCAGCACCTGCTCAAGACCTGCCTGGATTCGGCGGCGATATCGTTCGGCGCTTAGATAGGAGGGAACGATCCAAGCCGCCAATCCCAGGAGCAGGAGGGCGATGGTAAAGTTGCGAACGCGTCGGCGATTACGGGAGGGCATCAGCGTACAAAGTTGAGAGTGCGCCGCCAGCGCGTCTTGGTCGGGAAATGGATAATCAGATCCACGACCTGCGAAATGCGGTCGCTGAGAGAGTTATGAGTGTATTCGTCGCGAGGCGTCTCAAAAGACCAATAGATTAACAACGGACGGCCACTGACCACGCTGCGGGAAACGAAGCCCCAAAAGCGGCTGTCCCAGCTTTGCTCGCGGTTGTCACCCATCACGAAAAATTTCTCCGGCGGCACGATCAGTTCACCATTTTTGACTGCGCCTACTATTTCCGCGTCCCATGATGACGTGGCCCCTGACAAGTATTCAGAATCCGTGGGCGGAAAGTCGTCTCCGGGGCGAAGTTCGTCCGCGAACTCGGGGTCGTGGCGAACGTAGGGTTCGTTCTGGAGTTTCCCATTCACGAAAACCTGCCGGTGGAAGATACGAATGTGGTCACCGGGAACGCCGATGACGCGCTTTACAAAGTGCTCGCCGGGTTCGGTCTGGTCGTCGGTGGGCGTGAACTTGAATACCACCACATCGCCGCGGCGCAAGTCCCGATAAGGCAGGAGGTGCGCCAGCACGCCACCCTGAGGGGCGAACATGAACTTATTGACCAGCAGGTGGTCCCCAATCAGAAGCGTATTCTCCATTGAGCCGGTTGGAATCTTGAACGCTTGGAGGACAAAGGTGGTGCCGAAGACCGCCAGGATGACGGTGACAACCAGGGACTCAAAGGTGTCCCGCGTCGACGACTTAGTGGTAGTTTCACCCATGCGTTTCGGTCTTCCCCCCAAACTTTTCCAGGATCGCCCGGGCGGCTTCCTGCTCGGCAACTTTCTTGCTGCCGCCGCGCCCACGGGCAATAAGATTGTCGCCTGCCCGAGCCTCCACCGTAAAGGTCTTTTGATGCTCGGGGCCGGATTCCTCCACCACCCGATATTCGGCGGGAGCGGTTCTATCCGCTTGCAAATGCTCCTGAAGGGCGGATTTGTAATCGATGGTGAACAGTTCGGCGGCCACTGCCCCCAGGTCTGCGGGCACGATGAAGCGGGCGATGAAATCGCGGGCCGTCTCGATGCCGCCATCGCGATAGAATGCCGCCACCACGGCCTCCAGCGCGTTCACCAGCAGCGCGGGTTTTTCACGCCCGCCGGTTTTCTCCTCGCCTCTGCCCAGACGCAAATGCTGCCCCAGATTCAAGCGGCTGGCCACGGTGTGTAAGTGGGGCGCCGCCACCAGACGCGAGCGCGCACGCGTCAACTTGCCCTCCTCCCAATCCGGAAAGGCATCCGCCAGAATCGTACTGACCACAAACGTCAACACCGCGTCGCCCAGGAACTCCATTTGCTCATTGTCGCGCGGCCGGTCGGCCGCCTCTTGCGAATACGAGGAATGGGTCAGAGCTTCCTGAAGGAATTGAGGGTTACGAAATTGATATCCGACCTCAGCCTGAAAACGGTCGGGATTATTATCTGTCATGCGTTTCGGGGGCCAATTCCTCTCGTTGCAGGCGGAGCGGTATTCGGACCCTGCCGTGCGGATGATTATCGGCGCCGGAAAGCCTGCCTCTATCTTTCCTCCGCCAAGGGTGTCTTATCCCCCCATGTCCGGACAACCGCGATGTTCAATCGCCGGGGGGAAAACTGCACGGAAGGCCAACTTGTGATTCGCCAACCTGGAAGAGGTCACCACTCTTCCTGCGAAAGCGGCGCGGGACCGAAGCGCACGCTTACATGCGTGTGGCCACGCAAATTGCCTCGACCCGCGTCCGCATTGCCTGCGGTCTTGCAGGGAAAAGCTACACCGGAACCGCGTTGGATGAGGACCCAATCATCCTTGCCGCGGTTCGCACTGCGCTCTGCTTAGCCCTTCAGTCTATTTCTTCGTCTTCTTCAACGTCTCGATTTGCTGTTCGGCGTATTGTTTAACCGCGCCCTGGCCGATCTCGCTGGCTTTGGTGAAAGCCGCGATGGCCGCATCAGTTTCGCCCTGCAGACGGCAGGCTTCACCCAACCGATAGTAGACGGTGGGATCGGGACGTTCAAGGCTGGCAACTGCCAGCCGGTATTCCTTTTCCGACTTCGCCAACTCTTCCTTATCCAGTCCCATCAGACCAAGCTGCGCACGGTCCAAATGGACCATCCCCATGTCGGAGTGGATCTCGGCCATGTAACCAGACTTGCGCTTGGCAAACTGCTCGTCCGACTCACTGGGCTGTTTCTTCAGGTCGTCAATGGCAACGGTGGCATCATGCATATAGGCTTCGGCTTTGGTGAGCACCTTTTCTTCGTCCGCCTGGTGCAGGGTAATGTACTGCGGCGTGGGAATGGCATAAGCCAGCATCAGCAAGCTCATGACGTTGTCTTTCTTCAGCGTCACGCTCCGCTCACCCAATTCCACTACTTTGGCGACATCGCCTTTCATCTCGTAAGCGTTGGCTTCAAACGCAAAGGCGTAAGTGAGAACATTGCTCTGGGGATGCTTCTGCGCAAAGGCTTCCCCCAGGGCGATAGCCTTGTCCGGGTCGAGTTCAGTCTGCAGGGCCTTAAATTCCGCGCTCTCCTCGGGCGAAATCATCACCATACCAGATGCCTGTGTCGCCGCTTTGGCAGCATTCGCGCGTTCCTTGGGGCCAGCGGCGGTAATGGCCTTGATCAACTCGTCGGTGGCCTTGGCTTTGCGTAATCTCTTTTCGATATCAGCATCCATTTCAAATGCCACACCGCGCTTCTCGACGTCCTTTTGGAGCGTGGCGGCTCCGGATTGTTTAAGTTCGCTGATAACTTCCTTATCGCTCATGGGGCCCTGCACCACCGTGGGCTCCATACTCGGAGCCTGAGCAAAGAGCGTGCTTGAAAGCAGCAACGCCATTCCCAGTAAAAATGCAAATTTCATTTTCATGTTCTTTTTCGCTCTCCTAATAAGTTCCAACCACAGCACCATGTTTACGTGTTGAGCGTACAAGATAAATGATGCGACTGTCAACAAAGCCATTTACACCAGTACCAAATCATAACCATTGATTCGATGGGAGATCATGGGACCAATCTTCGTGGAATGGCGTGGCATTGCTTTTTCATGTCACGTAGCAGATTAATAACATCCTGGGCCTCTTGGCATGTCATCAAACGGGCGGGTACCGTCCCGTGCATTGCGAGCCCGTGGCGCACTAAATCGTGAGCTTTCCGTCTCGCCTTCACCGCCCGCTGACAATGATATATTACGAGGCACGCGTTAGAGTGATTCCTGCTTTCGAGATGAGTGGACGAGGATAGGCGGCGTCAGGGAGCGTAAACATTGGACAAGCCAGGACACTTGTTCATCATTTGGTCGGGACAACACAGTTTAGTGGTTGCCGAGTTCGTTGACAAATGGTTCGTTAGCCAATCCCACTCGCCCCGATTGGCTGACCCCAACAAATACAAAAGACTGACTGCTCACGGCGCGGTTGTGCTGGCGGCACTACTTACGATGCTCTTGTATTCACTTCTCGCGTTCGGCCAGAGACCGGAGTTCGAGTTCTACTTCGAATTTCGAACGGTTTTTGGGGAGAAAGTGCAAGAGGAGAACCACTGGTCGCTGACGAAGGAGCAGGTTTTTGAAAAATATGCCGCCAAGCTCAAAAGTGATGGAACCGCCGAATCTGAGATCGCCCGAAGGCTCAGATTGCTTCGGACGGAGCACGCTGCTTTAGAGGCCGACTTCTATAGTCGCTACTACCTCGATAGCAATTCCGATTTCAATCACGCTCCGAACCGCTTCCTTATGGAGTTGGTGAAAGGGCGGCAGCCGGGAGTTGCGCTGGACTACGGAATGGGGCAAGGCCGAAACTCTATCTACCTCGCGAGCCTCGGATGGCAGGTGTGGGGGTTCGATCCTGCCGAGGCAGGCGTTGCAGTCGCTCAGAAGCAAGCAAAGGACCTTGGGTTGACCTTGCACACCTCCGCCGTTCGCGACAGTGAATACGATTTCGGCAAGGAACGGTTTGACCTTGTTCTTTTTAGTTGGACAATGCCGCTCGTGCCCATCCAAAGAGTGGTTGATTCAATCAAGCCGAGTGGAATTGTCGTGATGGAATGCGGGACCGATTTCCTCCCCGAACGCAACGCACTGCTTCATCTGTTTGATCCTCTCGTGATCGAACATTATGAGATCGTGCGGGATAAGTCAGATTGGGAAGGTCGCCGTAAGGTGGATATCATTCGGCTGGTGGCCAGAAAACCATAGGCGTACCGCCACGTGCTTGTTGTCGAAACATCACCATTGTATTCATTGACCGGGTCGAGAGGCTGCCCTGCTGCTCAAAAAGCGCATCGCTCCCCACAGTGGGTAGTGTCCAAATTTGACGGAGTGATTTGGAGAAAGAGGGTCATACTTCACAGCCCCAAAGGGGCGATCTAGCGCAACCCAGGCCAACGAAGGTATGAAGATTCCCCAAATACCTCTTCACCACTGAGGCGCAGAGGCACCGAGTCATGAATTCAACGGTTCTTTCTCAGTGCCTCAGTGGTGAAGGTCGTATTTTTTCACAGGTGCTTCGGCCGAGGCTGAAATAGGGCGCGCTTTGAAGCTTGAAAGCATCACCGGACCTTTGAGGCCGGGGAGAAGTGCGGCCAGGGTGACGATAGGTAGAAGCCGGCAGATTGGCGTAGGTTGGTTCCGCCGCGGCGCTACGGGAAGATGCTAAGTACCCGGTTGACAAATTCCTGTGTCTCCTGGCTGAAGCTCAGGAACTCATCTTCCGTCACCAATCCCCGCCTCTTCATGGCCGCGAGTTGTTCCAGCGCCGTTGATCGCCGGAGGAAATCAAAGACTAGAGCCATCTCTTTATCCCGCTTCCGGAGAACTCCCCAAATCTCCAAATATCTCTGATGGAAGCCCTTTGCCCGGTCGGAGTTGATGTGCTTAAGTTCCAACAGGATTTGCTCACTGAACCGCTCCAGCGCGTCGGCATGCACATTCCGATAAATTTTCCAATCAGCCTCTTTGATTTGGCGTTCCATTTTTTCCCTCACCCTCAAAGGCTCGCCACCAACGGTGCGCCACATGGCGGTCGGGCACTCGCACTCTTCCCGCCTCTGCTTTGAATGACAGCCCCCATGTGCATGTTCCCGTCGGCGCAGTGCTTATCGCTTGTTTATAACCCGTAAAATACATCTTACCGCCTCTGAACGCAATCAACCGCGTGGGCTGGGGGGGCATGATGATCAGCAGTGCGCCACAGACGCCAGATGCCGGTCCGGGCAATGCACGACCGCGAATTCTCGTCTTTTTTTCAAACAATTCAGGCTTATAGTGAAGCGGCCCTCCTGCCATTAACGACGAGTCATGGTTTCCGCCTGCGCGAAGCGCCTTGGAGCAAGCAATAAGCCGCGGCCGATTTGATTTCCAGCACGGGTGTTGTAGCGCTGACCTTGAGGTCAGCACTCCGGGGCCGAACGCTGTTCGGCCCTACAAAACACGTGCCGACCTCAAGGTCGGCGCTACATGGCCAATTTCTCTCGCGCACTCGAACCTTGACTCCCAATGAGGAGTTCGGTTAGGGCTCCATCGCGCTGCACCGGCGCGGCAAAATCCCCTGGGGTCGCGGCCGCGCATCATCTCCCTTGACACGCTATAGGCTATGTTGTATACTATCAGGCTACGTTAGTGGAGGCATCCCCATGTCCATGGTAATGCCGCGCGTCATGACTCCGCCCCGCCGGGCCGGCAACTGCCGTTTGGAAATGGGAAACCAACCTTTGCCCCGCGAATGAGCCGACGACGCGACAGACACCTCCGCGCGACCCCGAGCGAAGCCTAGAATCTCTTGAAAACAATGGATCGGGGTAAAACCAAGATTCTATAAAGCTGACATCTTATGCAAAATAGACACCTTACACGCATTTTCCTTAATCTCCTAGAAAACGCAGGTAGTTGTAGCCACTGGGACGGCAAACTAAGGTGCCGGCCCAGGTGGTCCTTACGCGAGCGGCGTAGGACCCTTGGCATCACAGCGGCACAATTCCTTGTACCCATACTCCGGTAAGCACATGTAACCATGGGAGTTATCAAAGAGTATCGGATATTAATGGAAGAACCCAGATCGGCGCAAAGATACAACCCTGGGTGGAAGAAAGCCCTCCGCCCCGAGATGCCATACCAAACAAAGCCAGTTATTTGTTTTTAACGGAGGATGAACCGAAGGGTGTTTCCATACCGCTTTGGGCGGCGCGGAGGGCCATGGGGAAGCCTGCGGCAGTCAGCAGGGCGGCGTGGTATTGGGTAAGGGCGGCATCGCGCTTGCCGTTTAAGTCATCAAGCCTTCCCATGTAGATATGCGACCAGGTAACGATGCGCAGGTCGTGGGCGGTGGCAAGGGACTTCTGGAAATACTCTTCCGCCAGATCGGGTTTTCGCATGTTGGCGTATACCACGGCAAGTCCGTAGATCGCGCGCTCGCTGGAGGGATTGTCCTTCTCGAGCACCGTGCGGTAAGCGGTCTTCGCCTCCAGATACTTTCCCTGGAAGAACTGGTTATCGCCTTGGTCGAGCAGGCGTTCTTCCTCTGACTGCGCCGGCGCCACCTTGACCACAGCCGCGGGTGGGCGCGTGGCAAAGTGGACGTTGAACATCCGCTTCTCCTCAATCTTGGGATCGATGGCGAGAATCATCGGCTTGTAGAATGACGTCATGGAAGCGTCCTGATGTTCGAAGGCAGCCAGCGACTCGTAGAAGTACGGCACCAGGATGAGGCCCTGCGAGGTCAGCTCTTCCACTTTCTTCAAGTTTTCTGCCGGAGGATTCTTCCCCATGCGCAATTCCAAAGTGCGAATCAGGCATTCCGTGACCAACAACGCAAAATCATCCTTGAAGTCCAACCCCAGCGTGGGGGCCTGCATTGCGTACATGCGGAGGTTGACCTTCTGATTGATCTCGCCGGCGTACTTGGCGGCCAGCGGATCAAGAAGAAAGTGCATGTATTGATGGCGAATCTCGTCGAGCTTCAGATCCTGCGAAGGAGTTATAACCAGATAATAATTCAGGCCGTAGATGCGCGCGCTGACCTGCTCCGGCTCGCCCAGCAAATCAATGTAGATGGCGTAAGTCCGGCCAAAGTAGCCGCCGGCAGGAAATCGCAGGTAGGCCTCCGTCAGCACAAAGCTCTGGCGGACCTCCTCGGTGTAGCGGGCGACAGCAGCATCGTACTGCTTCTGAACCTGCGACCAGAGGTTCAGCAACTTGGCCTGGGCGTAATAGGCCCGAAGGAGGGGAAGAAAACCCGCTACGTCACGCGCGTCAGGAGGGAGTTCGTCTTCCTTGACCGTAAGATTGAATGTCGGCGCCGAGCCCACCAACAGTGCAAGGGAAATATATTGACCCAGTTCCCTGCTCGGGTCCCCCTTCACGCGATGCTGTTCGTAGAATTTCTTCAAATCAGGAAGGATGGGAGCCTTCTGTGCCTGAAGGTATTCGCGCACGATTCGACGCGTATCGCCCGCTCCACTTGCCGTCGCGCCGGCATCGTAGCCCGCCGCATTCAATGCCGCCAGCACACAGAAAAGCTGCTCGTTTGATTCCAGCACAACGTTTCCCGCGGATTGCGAGCGTGCCGGAGCAGGCAGCATCAGGGCAGCCAGAAATGCCGCGATAAGATACCGTGTCCACGCCAGAATCAATCCGCCGCGGCCGGAGGGGGTTCCCTGGGCAGACAGAAATTTGTTATGCGCTCGGAGCTGCAAAGGAGTTGGAGTCAAAGACAAGCGGACTACCCTCGGACCGTGATTCGCCGTAAGGACAGAACCACTTGCCCATCCGTTGGCTTTCCAAACATGGTGGCTGGCTGGAAGATGCTGAAGTAGATCATACGGTCAAGGTGCTGCATGAGTTCCGGCGAGCCCTGGCCAGAAAGAACGCGATACCCCTTCACGCGACCCTCAGCGTTGATCTGCGTCACTAACACCAGGCCGTTATCACCCGTGTTGAAATCCATGGGCTCCAGCCGCTGCACGCGCGCGGGCTGCGCCACCGTCAGGGTAACATCGGGGATATTGGTGATGGGCACCACCTGCGATCCCATAATCAGACAAAAACAGATCACCGCCGTCAGCACTCCGCCTGTTGCCGGCAGCAGAAACGGCTTGAGGGCATTTTCAAAACGCACCCAGAGGTCGGATAGAGGATTTCGGTTGAGGCGTTGCGACACTTGCACGCGCAAACGTAAGGCCACCTCGGGGGGAACCTGCCGGCGAGGAAGTGCCCGCAACTCCTCGTGGATGGATTGCCATTGATCGAGCTGTTCCGCGCAGACCTTGCAGAAGGCTAAATGGTAGCGAATCGCCCTTCTTGCTTCCGGCGCGCACAGGTCATCGACATAGTCCGAGAAGTGATTCCGAATTTCGACGCAGCTCTCAAACATTTTCCTTACCCACATAGCTCGCCAGCTTTCGACGGAGCAGTTCCCGACCGCGCAACAGCCGGGATTTGACGGTTCCTTCAGCCAAACCCAGCACCTGCGCGATGTCCTCGTACGACAGGCCTTCGATTTCGCGCAATACCGCGACTGTCCGGTAAGGAGGCGCCAGGCTCGTCAGAGCTTGCTTTACCACCACTTCCCTCTCCGCCTGTTCGAATACCTGATAGGGACTACGGTCACTCGATGCGGCTTCAGAAGCCACGACGGCTGAGGGGGATTCGGTGTCATCCATGGAAATCGGTTCACGCCAGTGACGCCGAATCCAGCTCCGACGATGGTTCGATGCTTCGTGAACGGCAATGCGGTAAATCCAGGTCCTTAAGCTGCTTTCGCCGTTGAACCCCCTGATGCCCTTGAAGACTTTCACCATCACATCTTGCAGAACATCCGAGGCGTCGGCCGAGTTCTCTACAATGTGCCACACCAGATTGAAAACAGGATTCTGGTATACCGTCAGCAGGTATGCGAATGCCTCTTGAGAGCCAGCGCGCAGTTCAGCGACGAACGCTGCCTCCTCGTTGACTGCCGGCAATGTTTGTTCGAGCGTGATGCCTACCGACCGTGCGGTTCCCATAACGCCCTCACGATACCAGTTCCGAACCCGAACTTCAATACCGCGGTTGCATACTTACCTTACCCTCTGATGACATTGACACCGCAGGTACGAGCTTTGTTCCAAAAAGTTATCTTGACAGTTATTAAAAGGGGGTTGAGAAGGGCGATAAGCGCTCAAACGCCCTATTGAATCGTAAAACCTGCACCCGGGACATATCGTCTGCAAGACCGCTGGAAATCGCCCAAAGGCAGCTATCTTACTGATCGAGAGGCGACACCGAAAATCGGCAAATGTGCCCAGTCCATCTTTATTTTCAATAGCCTGGAAGCACCCACGATGGATATGATCGACCCAATATAGCCCCACCGGCTCCAACCACGCCGCAGGTAGGCGCCGGGGAGGCACATTCATGACGCACTGAATAGCCCCTGATTACATCCTTTGTTGACACTCCCTTATGCGCGTGTTAAAAATAGAGGGAGCCGTTTTTCCACGTGGGCCTGTGGCGCAGTTGGGAGCGCGCATGACTGGCAGTCATGAGGTCGAGAGTTCGAACCTCTCCAGGTCCACCAATCTAACACTCAGAATCCAAAGCACTAATTGACCAAATCTTCTTCTTGTTCCTCTGAAGTGACCTTTCCCTTTGCGCCCGGAGTTTGCCTCACAATCAACGGATCATGTTCCCGGGAGTGTATGACGCTCGCCTCGCTTTGGTCTTGGCAGGCCTTCACTCCGGGTGGGTAATGACGCTCGTCATTTTGATCGAGCTATGCCCCAACAGCGCGGCCACCTGTTCAAGCGGTATTCCGCTGTTGAGAGCGTCGAGTGCCAACGACGGTAGTAGGCAGATGATATGGATTCCGGTCTTGGCAGTAGTAATTTGGTTGATCTGTTGTTACTGCGTCACGGTATGAAGTCCCCTATGTAGCGTTGCAACCAATCCACAGCAAATTCATCTAAAAGTCCGTGGTAGTCTGAAAGCCTACTAAGTGGGGGCTCCAAGTACCCATTAATTGCAACAGCACCGGAGCCTTCGAGGGGCGTGATTTGTTAAGCGCGAGGGGCGCAACGGAAGTGGAGGAAAGCGAATATGGCAGGGAAGAAGGTCTTGATGCTGGTGGGCGATTATGTTGAGGACTACGAAGTGATGGTCCCCTTTCAAGCCTTGCAGATGGTGGGCCACACTGTGCACGCCGTCTGCCCTGGAAAAAAGGCAGGAGAAACCGTTCGCACGGCCATCCATGATTTCGAGGGCGACCAGACGTACAGTGAAAAGCGTGGCCACAACTTCTCACTCAATGCCAATTTTGAAGATGTGGAAGCCGAGTCTTATGACGCCCTGGTTATCCCCGGCGGGAGAGCGCCCGAGTATCTGCGGATGAACGAACACGTGCTCAAGACCGTCAGGCACTTCTTTGATGAGGGTAAACCAGTGGCGGCGTTGTGCCATGGCGCGCAGTTGCTGACGGCGGCGGGAGTAGCGAAGGGAAGATCGATGAGCGCCTATCCCGCGGTGGGACCCGAAGTGACCATAGCAGGAGGCAAGTACGTGAGCCTTCCGATGACGGAGGCCCATGTGGACGGGAACCTGGTAACGGCACCCGCTTGGCCGGCGCATCCGGTCTGGCTCGCGAAATTCCTGCAAGTGCTCGAGCGAGGTGTTTCCAAAAACGTTGCGGGCGTATGACCGGCGCCACAACCGGCTGCGGCGTGTCGCTTCCTGAGGGGCATTGCCACCTGACACTTTGAACGATGTCGACCGCGTCATTGCGCAACTGCCCAAATAGAATTCTATTGATCCCCCGAGCTTTTGCCGAAAACAATAGAACCCTCACAGGACCACCGTATCCGACGCAGGTCCTTCCAGGGACTGCCATCCCTGCGGTGCTCGGGTGCGGGCCTCTTGAACGTAGAACCGAACAACTCTCCCACACTGCGCGCGGGGGCCGGACTTCTTCTGACGACCCAAGGTGAGGGCGCAGTGCTGGCTGTGCATGCGGGCATCCTTTGCAAACGATAATCCACTTCCCTTCCCCACCCCATATCGCCTGGACTGGATTGTGGTCACCGTGCAGGGAAGCTGGCCGAAAAAATAGAACGCGCAAATGGAATTGGTCATCCAAGGGAATATGAACCCGGTGGGGCGGCCGTGTCCTCCGTGGGCTACCTGTTTTGCGTCTCCGCGTCCCTATCATGGCCACGGGGCTTTCCGTGATTCTTACCGGGTTGTCTATGATGTTCCGGGTGCGCACGATCTTCTTTCCGCGTAATCCCTATTTGTTCGGCGACATGACTTGGGGCATGATGTATGTGTTGCATGGGCTGGCAGGAGTAGGGCTCATCACCCTGGTTAGGGTCCACATCTACTTCGCGATTCGGCCGGAAAAGTTGGATATTACGAAATCCATGATCTTCGGATCGATGAAGCGCGACTTTTATCTGAAGCATTACGACCCAAAGCGATGGACCGTCGAGGGTATAAACTCTCCCTCGAAGGCCGCCGGAAAGATTATGGAGATATAATAAACATATGTTTGGTGATTTGCAGGAGCGCCGTGAAGCTCCCGAAGGATGTTATGAATTCATACTGCCGTACGCGGCGCATGGACTGCCGAGCGACGAAGGCACCCGGGCAGGCGGCCAGGTGCGCGAATTCCTGAACCGTGCCGCCAAGGCAGTGGACGGATTGGCAGAGAGCTTTGCCGCGTCAATACAAGAAGGAGGGTTGGAGCCCGCCGTAAAGTACCGCGCATTCCTTGCGGTCCTGGACCGCGACGCCCGCGACTCGCTCGCCGCCCTGGAAATGGTCCTCGCCCAACCGGTCATCAGTTCCCAGCTTATCGACAATCTCAATGCATCCATTCATCTGCACGCGTTGCTCACCGACATGTCCCTGGTCGGGGAGATCATGGGGAAGCAGCACTCGGTGGTGAAGCCGCGAGAATGAACGTAGCCGAGCTTCCCGTTATCCACCGCGCGCGCCGGGGGTTGCTGCCATTTCTTGGAATGGCCAGCGGCGCCAGCGTTGCAACCATCTATTACAATCAGCCGCTGCTGCTTGAGATCACGCGCACCTTTCATGTTTCTCCCAGTCATGGCGGAGCCATTGCAGTTGCCACACAGCTTGGGTACGCAGCCGGAATTCTCCTCTTTGTGCCTTTGGGTGACGTAGTGGAGCGCAGGAAACTGATCGCGCGGCTCTTTGCGGCAGTCTCGCTGGCACTGGTCGCAGCGGGTCTGGCACCTTCCTTTTGGGCCCTGGTGGCTGCCAGTGTGGTCATTGGCATGACCGCTTCCGTGACGCACATTTTGGTTCCGATTGCGCCGGAACTGGCCGAGGCCGGTGAGGACGGTCGGGCCATTGGCACGGTGATGAGCGGTTTGCTGCTTGGGGTTTTGCTGGGACGCGTGGCTTCAGGCGCCGTGGCGGAGGCGCTGGGATGGCGCGCCGTGTTCCTGCTGGCCGCTGTTTCCACGGGAGCTTTTGTGCCGCTGCTGTGGTGGCGAATGCCCGTCTTACCGCCTCCCCGGCCCGTGCGTTATGGTGCAGCGCTGCGCTCCCTGTGGGACCTGTTATGCCAGGAGCCCATATTACGGGAAGCTTCGACGGTGAGCTTCCTGGTTTTCGGCTCGTTCATCGCCTTCTGGACAAATCTCGCGTTCTTCCTTGGTTCGCCGCACTATCACTTGGGAGCAGGTGTTGCCGGCAGCTTCGGACTGTTGGGCGCTGTTGGGGCCGTGGTTGCTTCCCTGGCGGGGCGGTCGGCCGACCGTTACGGAACCCGGGTCACTCTTACCCTGGCCCTCGGGCTTTTGAGCGCGGGATATGTACTTCTCTGGGTTTTTGGGTACCACATCGCAGGGCTGATTGCGGGTGTGATCGTGCTCGATGCCGGACAGCAGGGAATGCAGATTTCCAACCAGACGCGCATCTTCGCCCTTTCCTCCACGGCGCGCAGCCGGATCAATACCGTTTACATGATCATCTTCTTTCTGGGCGGAGCGCTGGGGTCGGCACTTTCCGCCTTGGCGTGGAGCCACTGGCAATGGAGTGGCGTCTGCGGCTGGGGGCTGGGAATGTTGGCGCTCGCATGGCTGCGGCATGGGTATGGGTATAGGGCCCATGCCGCCCCAGAACAATCTTGAACCTGCCACCACAACGCTACATGCCCACGTTTGAGCCGCGTGAATCCAACACCGCGTTGCTCAGAGCAGGTGGAAGTGTACCTACTCCAAAAGCGCGCGGACACCGTTCCATAGAATCTGCACTCCGATGCACACAACCAGAAACGATGTCAGTTGCAAAATCACTGTCATCACCGTCGCACCCAACATTCGTCCCAGCCGATCCGCGAATCCGTAACAGAGAAAAATGCTTAGCGCGAGCAACACAGACCCGACAATTGCGACCAAAATAACCAGGAGATTAGGCCAGTGATGGCGCGGGACATTCGCGCCCAGGGTGATCGCCACGGAAATCGCTCCCGGTCCCACGGTTAGGGGCAGGGTTAAAGGATAAAATGCGTGGCGGAACGGGTCGTCGGGCTGAATGTTCTGCTTCGCTTCCGTCGGCTGATTGACGTTGCCCTGGGTTAGCAGCGTCCAGCCCGTCGAGATGACCACCAATCCCCCGCCCACTTGGACTACGGGCAGCGAAATGCCAAAGAACGCAAGGATGTCTGTTCCAATGAAGTACGACCCAACCAGCAGGAAAAAGCTGTTCCTCGCGATCCGCCAGGATAATTCTCTCCGTGCGCTCGGTGTGTGCTCCCTGGTCATCGCCATGAAGACGGGGCTTCCCCCCAGCGGGTCGATGATTGGAAACAGTGCGGTGAAAAACAGGAACAAACTTTTTGCTGCTTCAGCCAAAACGTTTCTCCAGGGTATGCTCGATTAATCGTGCCAAGGGCACAATCACATGTAGAGGGAGATTATATTACGTAAACCATGTTCACAGAGAGGCTAAGACGCAGTACCGCAAACTCATAATTCAATTGCTCGGCGACTTACACCGCATCCAGCGGCGTGAACCCGTGCGATTTGGAAGACGTCATTTGATTCATCCTGCCTTCGCGACGGATTTCTCCCGTTTGATCATTCGGTCCATGGCCAGCAGGTTGAGCATAAGCTGCCGAGCGTGATGGTAATTCTCCTGGCGCACCACGTGCGGCTGAAATTCCATCTGGCGTTCGGCAAAACCCATAAACAGCGGAAACCCGTGCGATTTCAAAGACATCTTCTTGTCGAAGGTGTCATGCGCCAGGTTGAAATAGCGAACCGCCCACTCGCCTCCCAGGTGCTCAATGACGGCCATCGTCGAAATGAGAACTTCGTCGAAGGACCACGAAGTCTTATTCCATTTGTATTCGCCCACCTCGCGGAATTGGTAGTTAGTACCCACCGGCGTATCCACCGGCCACTGATAAGCTCCCTGGTTAACATTAATGGAATCGGCCAACCCTCCGAAGATGTGATCCCAACACACGTCGAGGTGGTGACGCAGCCGCTCGGCACACAGATCGTATAGGGTCTGGTCTTGGCGACGGAGGGCTTCATCCATGATCATCCATAAGGTTTCAACGGAGTGGCCGCAGACCGTCACGTTGGCCAATTCTTTCGGGCGGCTGTAATCCAAATTCAACGTCTCGGTATTGAGCCCGAATTCAGGATTGTAATGCTGGTTGATGACCGCATCGACGCTTTGGTCGGCCATCGCGGCGATCTCACTGTCGGGCCATCTTCTCAACATCTGCGTGGCGGTCCGAAGCGTCACCATCCACACTCCCTGGGATCGCACGCCCATCATGCCGGTTTCCGGGTCCGGCACGGCAGGATCCTTCAGCTTGGCGAAGAGCTGTTTCATGAGCTG
>CAYTMD010000019.1:0-28404 GCA_964438685.1 uncultured Acidobacteriota bacterium | reverse complement strand
ATCAGTTTGGTTCGTAGGCCTCAACAGAAATTGGTCAACCAATCTCGACAATCTGACCTCGGCCGGGCGGAGAACCGTTCGGCTGGGGGGGCACTTGCCCATCATCTGCCCTGGTTCCCCCAATCCCCCAGTATTAGTTGGTGTTCAAGGTCGTAATGGGCCGTGGATTTGCGCCCCCATTCGGATCTGTCATCGTGGCATGGGATAATACACCTGCACTTCGGCACCCTCCTCAGCGTGAATTCCTTGCCTCAGTGATTACTGCTGCAGCGCCCTCCCGTCTAAAGGGAATGGGCTTTGTCCGTTCGATTCAGGTCAGGCACTCCCGGTTAAGTTGGCAAACCTGGGAACAATTACCGGGCGACACACGTATGGAAGTTTAGAGGGTTGCTGAAGTTCCAGCGGCGCGGAGAGATGAATGACAAATAATAACCATAATAAGCGGAAAAAGTGGTACCTGCTGGCCATTGCCCTCGTCGTCGTGATCTGCGGCGGGTTTGGCATTGCCGCAGCGCTACGTCCTAATAACACGATTGATCCCTCAAAACTGGCCGACGTCACCCGCGGGGATCTTGCTCGCTCCGTTGTGGCGACCGGCAAGATTGAGCCGCTCGTGAAAGTTGAGGTCAAATCCAAAGCAAGCGGCATTGTCGAAAAGATCCTGGCGGATTATGGCGACCACGTGAAGGCCGGCCAGGTCTTGGTGGAACTCGACAAGGAGCAGTTGAGGGCGCGCGTAGCTGAGGCCCAGGCCAATCATCAGGCGGCCCAAGCGGCCGTGGAATCCGCCCAAGCCACCTTCGAGCGCAATAAGGTCGACGCTGAGGGGCCCGACCTTCCCTTCCTTAAAGCCACTGTTGAGCGCAATCGGAAGCTTGCGGCTCAGGGGTTGGTTTCCGCCTCGATTCTGGACGACGGCGAAAAGGCTTACCAACTTGGCTTGAACAAGCAAATGTCTGCACAACGCTACCTGGCAGTGAGCCGTGCTGAGATTGCCCGAAGCAAGGCTCAGGTGGCCCAAATGCAGGCGGCTTTGGATAGCGCCGAAGAAGATTTGCGCAATTCGACCATCGTCAGTCCTATGGAAGGTCTGGTGCTCTCGCGCGACGTGGAAGTGGGCGCCGCAGTCAGCTCCATTCTGATTCTTGGCACCCAGGCTACGCTGGTCATGACACTGGGCGACGTGAGTGAGGTCTACGTCAAAGGTAAGGTCGACGAGGCTGACATCAGCAAGGTATACATGGGACAACGGGCGCGTATCGTCGTGGAGTCACTCAAGGACAAGAAGTTTGAGGGCAAGGTAACCAAGATTTCTCCCATGGGGGTGGAAAAGGACAACGTCACTACCTTTGAGGTGAAGGTCTCCATTCAAAATCCCACCGGCGAACTGAAGGCGAATATGACGGCTAACGCCGAGATCATCATGGAAGAGAAACACGGCGTTCTGCAACTCCCCGAATCCGCAGTGATCTACGACAAAGACCGGCACACCTTTGTGGAAACCCCCGCGCCCGGCACCAAAACTGGCAAGCAGAAGCTTCCAGTGACACTCGGCATATCCAACGGCGTCAAAACCGAACTTCTCAGCGGATTGAAAGAGGGGCAGCAGGTCGTACTGCAGTGATAAGCGATCAGCTCTCAGCAGTCAGCTAAACCTCTCACCCGGCCCCTCTTCCCCGGGAAGAGTGCGGCCGAAGGTCGGGGGAGGGAATGTTTAAGCCGAACTCTGAGAGCTGATCGCTGAAAGCTCAAAACAATGGTTTTCACTGACCTCTTACTCGACACCTTGCGCACGTTGTGGGCTAACAAGCTGCGCACATTTCTGACGATGTTTGGAATCGCCTGGGGCATCGTTTCCATTACCCTGATGGTGGCGGCCGGGGAAGGCTTGCGGGTGGGCCAGCAGAGGCAGAATGAGACCTTTGGCAAGGATCTGATGATCTTCTTCGAAGGGCGGACGAGCATGCAGGCCGGAGGCCTTCGTGCCGGCCGTATCGTGAGATGGGATGCCAGCGACGTCCCTGCGGTTCAGCAGGAAGCCACCGCCTGCCGCTACGTGCTGCCGGAGCTTGAGCGCAGCGGCACCCAAGTGCGCAGTCTTTACAACAATGCCACGCCCAGGGTGACCGGCTCCTACCCTCCGTTCGCCGATATTCGTTCCGTGCAAGTGGACACGGGCCGGTTTTATGACTGGGGTGACGTGGAAGCCGGTCGCCGCGTGGCATTCCTCGGAAGCAACGTCAAGAAGCAACTCTTTTCCACCCGCCAGGCCGTCGGCGGGACGATCATCCTCAATGACATTCCCTATACGGTCATTGGAGTCATGGCCGCCAAGGACCAGAATTCGAGTTACGACGGCATGGACGTGGACAAGATTTTCGTCCCCTTCAGCACCATGCTCCATGACTTCCCCAACAAGCCTCCTTCCCTGCCCACCGAGGTCGACCAGTTGCTGGTGGCGCCCAAATCGCTTCCCGAGCACGAATCCTGCAAGTGGCAGGTGCGGCGAGCGCTGGGCCACCTGCACAGGTTCGATCCCCTGGACAAGGAAGCCGCGCCCGTTTGGGACACGGTGGAGGACGCGAAGGCGTTCCAAAAACTCATCGATGCGATGAAGTATTTCCTGGGGGCTATGGGGATCACGACGCTGCTTCTGGGCGGAATCGGCGTGATGAACGTCATGCTGGTGGCGGTGCGCGAGCGCACTCGTGAAATCGGGGTGCGAAAGGCAGTTGGCGCCAGTTCCGGCGCCATCCTTCAGCAGTTTTTCGTGGAAACACTGATTATCGTTTTCCTCAGCGGCGGAGTAGGAATGGGAGTTGCCTATGGGCTGTGCGCATTGGTCAACCTGATCCCCATGCCACCGTTCTTCGCAGGCATGTTGCCGACGTGGGAGTCCGGCTTGTTGTCATTCGGGGTGTTGGGAACAGTCGCGGTGCTTTCCGCCCTGTATCCCGCAACACGCGCCGCCCACGTTGATCCAATTGAGGCGCTGCGGTTTGAGGCGGGAGGTTAGCTGTCAGCAATCAGTTATCAGCTTTCAGCGGTCAGGCAGCCAAGACTGATGAATTCGAGCATATGGCAGATGCTCGACGGCTCTAAGCTGATGGCTGATAGCTGACCGCTGATAGCTTCGAACATTCAATGCGGGGAACGAACCAACTATGCTTACCGAAATCCTCAATCAAGCTTACACCTCGCTAAAACGTCAACCCACACGCAGCTTCCTTACCATGTTGGGTATCGTGTGGGGAATTGCCGCGGTGGCTTTGTTGATCGCCTATGGCAACAGCTTGCGCTCCGTGGTGGTGGCATCGTTCGACGCTTTCGGCAAAGGCGCAGTGATATGCTGGCCCGAACAAACCAGTGAGCAGGCGGGGGGTGAGCGCGCCGGAAAAAAGGTGCGCTTTGAGAAGGTCGATGTGGAGGGAATCCGGCAGGAAGCCCCGCTGGTAAAGACCGTGTGCATGGAAACCGTCCGCTCGATGCCCATTTCGTACGGCGACCGCATGTCACAAACCACCATTCGAGGTGTGTGCCCCAAATATGGCGAGATGCGCAACGAAGTTCCCAGCCAGGGCCGCTGGCTAAGCCCGGAAGATGAACTTGAGCGCCGCCGCGTGGTGTTTATCGGTTTCCGTTTGCGGGAAAAGCTCTTTGCCGGCCGGCCGTCCATTGGCGAGACGGTGCGCATCAGTGGCATGCGCTTTACCGTCATTGGGACCATGGAACTGAAGATTCAAGACAGCAACTACTTTAATTCCGACGACGAGTCCGTCTGGATTCCCTACTCCACAGCGGGCGAACTGTGGAACACACGCTACGCCTCAGTCCTGGTTTATGAACCTATCGCCCCACGGTTTGAGAAGCAGTCCATGGCACAGGTGCGGGCGGCTGTGGCCAAGCGTCAACGCTTTTCCCCCACTGACGAGCGCGCCATCCAGATGTACGGCCGCGAGCAGTTCCGCCCCATCATTGATGGCATCACCATCGGCTTTCAGGCGCTCTTTACTTTTGTGGGAGCATTAACGCTGGGCATCGGCGGCATCGGTCTGATGAACATCATGCTGGTGGCAGTCGACGAGCGTATCCGCGAAATCGGGTTGAGGCGGGCACTGGGAGCGCGAAAGCGGCACATTCAGGCGCAATTCATGGCGGAGGCAATGGTGCTGGCGGTGGTGGGCGGCATCCTGGGAATCCTGCTCGCCTACGGATTGTCCGCTGCCATCGGTACCCTGCCACTTTATGGTCCACTCTACGAAGACACCTCGGGTAAAGGCGATATTCACCTCATCATTTCTCTGAACACGATTGTGGCTTCCACCGTTATCCTGCTGATTGTCGGTCTCCTAAGCGGACTGGTCCCCGCCCTCCGCGCCTCCCGCCTCCATCCCGTCGAAGCGCTGCGGTATGAATGATAAATTCTAAATTTTGAATTATGAAGGGAGCGGCGCGCGCAGTTTGCCATGGATGATAGTCGGAATTCATGTGCCGTTGACTCACGTGTTGACCAGACGTAGTATCCTGCCCCTCCAACGCGAGAGGATATTGGGATCGGCTCATGGCCGCGTCGATCTTCGGCGCCATCCTTGCTACCATCAAAGCGTTTGCGGCAAAAACCGGATAAATATCGCGTTGCGCTACCAACTTCCGCGACTATTCCGCTCCTGGGTGGCACCTTTCGGTTTTCATTGGGTCCACGGCTAAACTACGGGGCGAAAAGCTGCCCGGCTGAAGCAGTCCTCTACAAGAAACTGCAGAACAACCACTCACGGTTCTTCTGAGGAGGTGCAGAATTGGAATGCAAAGAAGAATGTTTCTCTGCGTCTCCGCGCCTCTGCGGTAAAATAGCAGCTCAATGAGGAAGAATTACGATTTTTCCAAAGCCAAACGCAATCCTTATGCCCGGCGTTTGAAGCGGCAAGTCACCATTCGTCTTAACCATGACACCTTCGAATACTTCCAGCGCTTGGCCGAGGAGACTGGCATAGCTTATCAAACACTGATCAATCTCTACCTTCGGGAATGCGCCAAGAGCGGGAAGAGACTCTCCAACACCTGGACGACCGAGCCGGTCAAACAAGCGTAGCGCGCCTGTTCGGAACAGCGCCCTGCTTTGCTTCTTCCTTTGGCCATTACTCGGTTCATGTCACTCGCCACATGCCACTACTCGTCCATCCACAAATCCCTTCGTGAGATCGCAGACCCTCAAGTATTGGGAACTGCGCCAGCCTCTAGCCCGGGTTTCTCACCACATTTTCACCGCATTCGGACGATGAAGTGCGCCACCTATTGCGGGCAATTTGTCATGTCATTCTCACATTGTGATAGAATAAAGTAACTGGCTTACTTTTCAGTATGTTCTCAGCTTTGGGAGATGAAAAGATTGGCCAGACGACCACTTGTTTTCAGTATGTTATCAACTTTGCGAGTTTTCGGAGTTCTCCGATAAAAGGACATAATGTCATGAAGAAATCTGGGTCGATTTGAGACGAGGAAAACATCGCGGTGGATACCTTCTTTACTCCCGACAGCGGGCGCGCTCCTGCCGATGCCGCAGGCGAGGGAAGCGGCTCCGATCCTCATCTTTCCATTCTAGCCTATAAACATCGGCTGTCAAGAAGAAAAAAGGCCGCACCGAGGGCCGCCTTGCTCGCCGCACCCGACCGGAAATTCTCGGGAGAAATCCGGGCTATAGATCGTGGTTGTAACTTCCGCCTTTTGCGCTTGGCCCTTGGACCTACTCTTGCCGCCGTTCTCTACTGAATCCCCGCCTGGGCCAACATTGCGAGAAACTGCCGGCGGGTCCGCATATCAATCGATTCCGCCGCCAGCTTGCCTTTGCGATCGTAGATGAACGTTTTGGGAATGCCCATGACGTGGAACAGAGTATTCACTTTCCGGCCCGGGTCAAGAAGCACGGTGTAGGAAATTCCTTTTTCTGCGATGAAGGGCTTGACCTTGCTTGCGTCTTCATCGGTGATTGCCAGGATCACCAGTCCCCTCTTTCTAAACTGCTTGTGCAGCGCCTCGAGATCGGGCATCTCCTTGCGGCAGGGTGGGCACCAGGTAGCCCAGAAATTCACCAGCACCACTTTGCCTTGCATGCTCTTCCGCGACCACGATTTGCCTTTGAGATCGACAAGCGTAAAGTCCGCCTGTTCTCGCTTTTGGTCATCCGCTTCCAACTCCGCCATGGCCTTGCCAAACTGGGGTGAGTCCACGGAGGCCTGCACATGTTCGTAGCGCACCAATTGTGCCAATTCGAGGTACGGTGAGGCGGGATCACCATGCTCCTCCGGGACCGGGTGCTCCGTCAGAGCAGTGGCCAGCGTGGTGGCGACCTGCTGCAAAGCATCGCGCCCGAAGTCGCCTTCCGTGGAAAGGTTCGCGAGGCCCTCCGCCAGCTTCAGTTTGTTTTCGCCTGGCGGCAGTGTGCGAATGTCGAGGGCCAGTTGCCGCGTCTGCTGCGCACGTGTATCGTCGGGCAGTGAACGCAGCCCACGCAGTGCGTCCACAATCGGCTTCTCCGGTCCACTCCAGCCAGGACTCTGTTGGACAGGTGGCATCGACGGCGCAAACAGCAGGCCCGCCGCCGAAATGACGGCCGCTGCAACCGTCCAAAGGCTCATCCCATAACTTTCCTTGGCCGCCATGCCTCGTGCTAAAGACCTCATCACTTTCGAAACCTCCATATTCGACCGTGGAATTCAGTTTCCGCGCCTCCGCAGTAAGATAGCATTCATGGCAAGTTAATTCTCTCCCGCCCGCAAATCCTTTCGGGAAATTGCATGCCCCAGACAATGGAGGGTCCTTAGCCCAACGCTAACGTTCCAGAGCGATCTCGATTTGCCTCCTGATTGGGTGAGGTTTTGAATCCCCACAATGGGTAAGGGCGGCATCCGCGCATTCGCGCTCGATGGTCTCCAGCGGGTTGTCGATGCTGCCAGACAGTATTTTCCCATCCGCCAGGCTCAGCCTTATTTTCACATCGAATGTTTCCTTGCCTACCGCTGCCAGATATTTCCCGTCCTTCGTTCTCTGCACTTGGACCCAGTTGTTGGCCGTACCACCCACAGGTTTGCGCATCCAGTCTGCCGGAAGCCTGATCCCGGGATTTTCGGGCGGCACGTGGCGGATCATCATGGTGGCTATGTTTTCGGACGGGTTCACGTCTTCGAGAGTGAAATCAAAATCGATGGAGTCTTCACCAATCAGGACGTAATTGCCATCCGCCCACGAGTTGGGGGCGCTGCGCTTGAGGTAGAAATGATCTCCGGCATGGGTGAGCTTGCCTATCTTTTGGGCCAGCCACAGATCGGCATAGAAAGTCATGAGATCCGTAATAGGACCGATGAGCTGGGGATTGACTTGGCTGAGATTGGGGAAACGGGGGTTGCGATTGAGATCGAGCGAAAGCTGCTGGCGGAAATCCATGTCGGCAGATGAAAGGGCGACCTTCTGATGGTTCGAAATCAGATTTGACCAGCGGTACTCCTCAAAGAAAGTTCCAGCGGAGTCCTTTTTCACAACTCCGTCAGCCTGAATCTCATACTTCCAATCCTCGTTGACGCCTTGCATATGGTAAGTCAACATTTCTCCCTCACGATAACGGCGCAGCAGCACATTACTGTTGTTAGAGGGAGCCTGCGCGACAAGCAGATTGGAGCCGCCGCAAATCAGGAGAGTTACCGCAAGCATCTTTACCATGCTTTTTTAAGCCTCCTCATGATCTTGGCGGTTGGCGGTCCAGGCGCCTGCGCCAACCAAAACCAGCGCGGGGCCATAGTAGGGCAAAACAGCCTCCGCTGCAAACGCTTGAGGCGCGCGGGCACGCGATATCTCTCATTCCTACCCGGTTCCTCCATCTGCCGGATAGACATGCACCGAACACCCGTGTACTATTACCCGCTCTTGGCAACAAGGCGCCGAGAGGTGAAGAATCGGTCCGCGCAATACTTGCTTCGCGATTGTCCGTGAACCCAAAGGCAATTACGGAAGAGCTGCTGGACATGGCGCTCGAAATCTTCACGGCAATTGAACAGGCATCCTCGTAGCCCCCTTGCCGGGCGGATTAGTGACGCGTCAAGAATCGAAGTCTATACGATGAAAAGTTGCCCCAGGTGTCAGTCGATTTACCCCGACAGTTATGAGATTTGTCCGCGCGATAGCGCGATGTTGGCCGAATTCGGTGTGTGGACCGAAGGCACAGTCATTCGCGGCAAGTTCCGCATCCTGCGCAAAATCGGCCAGGGCGGCATGGGGGCCGTGTATGAAGCGCTGCACTTGCGCTTCAATGAGCGGCGCGCCCTGAAGGTGATGAGTCCGGAGGTGGTGAGCGACCCGGAATTCGTCAAACGCTTCGAGCGGGAGGCCATTCTGACGCGCCGCCTGCAGCATCCCAATGCCGTACACGTGGACGACATCGAAGAGGCCGAGGATGGCCGGCCCTACATCGTTATGGAGTTTGTGGAAGGACAGAGCCTGAAGCGGCTGATTCAGGAAGCGGGACCACTGCCCGTGCCGCGCGTTTGCACCATCATCAAGCAGGTGGCATCAGCGCTGGAAGCCGCGCATCAACTGGGAATGGTGCATCGCGATATCAAGCCCGATAATATCGTCTTGATGCCAACTCCTACCGGAGAACAGGCCAAAGTGCTTGATTTCGGCATCGCCCGGCTGAAGGAATCGCGCCTGGGCGAAACGAATCTAACGGCCACTGGAGTGGTCATCGGCACGCCGCAGTACATGTCGCCAGAGCAAGCCCTGGGCAAGCGCGGCGACGAACTGGATGGACGCTCCGACCTGTATTCACTGGGCTGTGTGATGTACGAGATGCTGACCGGCGCACTGCCTTTCGCCGCGAACACCACGCTGGCCTTGCTTCAAGCCCACGCCTTCCAACCGCCCCGCCCGATTGCCGAAGTGCGACCAGATTTGATTCTGCCCAAAGCAATAACCAGCCTGGTCATGCGATGTCTGGCGAAGAATCGCGACGACCGTCCGGCGAGCGCCCAGGTCTTAATCAACGAACTGGAGCAGGCGGAACGGCAGGTTGAAACCGTGGCGCGCACTGTTCCGACACGCAAGTTTGGGGAGCCAGAGACAGCCGTCCATGCTGCCCCGTCACACCCGGTTGTCCAAGCCGCTACCCCAATACCGGCCGCCGCCCCTGAAAGCTGGACGTGGCGTTGGTCCGAGGGGTGGCGATTCCTGGTGCTGCTGGGATCGTACATGCTCCTTATTGGCATCATTGAGACTCTTTTGGGTGTCGGCCTGCCACAGAAAATGATGGTGGCGGCAGTTCTTGGGACCATCGCGGTAGGCGGATGGTATCTGGCGTGGCGCAGGCGCGGGGCAATGCGGTGGATTGGAATCATTTTACTGATCTTGCTGGCTGGACAAATGGCCCTGCTACTCTGGATGGCAGGGCGTCAAATCAGAGAGCGTCACGCTAGCGAGGGAAATCTCTCCGCCAGCGAAACTGCCGGCGTGCACATCGAAACACCGCCGGTCCGATGCCTGGAGGGGCACGCGCGTGAAGTCAGTGCCGTAGTCTTCTCGCTTGATGGGAAATTGCTGGCCAGCGTCAGTAGCGATTCCACGCTCAAAATGTGGGATGTCGATTTTGGGGAAGTAAGATACACCCTCACTGGGCATCCGGGTGTGCGCGCCGCGACTTTTTCCCCTGATGGCCAGACGCTGGTGACCGCTGACGCGAACAACATAGTTTTTAGTGACCTGAGCACCGGCAAATCGAAGAAGACTATCCGGACCGCAAGCCACATCGTTGCTTTGGCGTTATCCCCCGATGGCAAATTCTTAGCCGTTGGGAGCGATCCCCTCGAAGGTTCCATTAACAACCTGGAACTGTGGGAAATGCCAGAAGGGAAATCACGGGGATTTCTCAAGGGGCACACAAACTATGTCTACTCACTGGCATTCTCGGCTGACAGCTCGCTCCTGGCCAGCGCTAGCGGCGACTCCACGGTGAGATTGTGGGATCCGCAGAGCGGTACCCTAAAACAAACCCTGAAAGTCGACGATTTTCAGCCAGGCTTCGCGCTTTTGCCCGGGGGGCAGCAATTGGTCAGCATTCTTCCGGACCGTGGCCCCGCCGTGCTCGACATTACCTCCGGGGCCGCGAAAGCGCTCAGGGTAGACTTTGCGGCGTCGTTCGCCCTGTCGCCTGATGGAAAAACACTGGCGGTAGGGGGTTATTGGGAGGAACAGCCGGCGGAGATTGAACTGATCGACGTGGCTTCCGGAACCGTAAAGCGGAGATTGAAGGGGCCCCACAGCTCGGTGAGGTCGCTCGCCTTCTCCCCGGATGGCAAACTGCTGGCCAGCGGTGGCCTGCGATTGGGGGCAGCGAACCCAAACGACCCCTCAAGCAAGCCTCCGGGAGGAACCGTGTATTTGTGGCACTTGGAATAGCCCCTTGCTATGCCATCGAGCGCTGTGGATTCTCTCTTCCCGCGGGTAACCACACCGTCCGTCGGCTAACGGCGCCGCTCCTCAGATGATGAGAGGGGCGGTCTGAAAACGGATGGTGCTGGTCTAGTTTGGTACCGATCAGCACCGCACCAATGAGTTCTTCCGCAACCGGTTTGGCGCCATCCTTATCTATTCACCTCGGGCGACAGGCGATCGAAAGATTGCTTGTAATCCGGGTCACTCGGATCAAGACGGTAAGCCGTGTGATATTCCTCCAGAGCTGCCTGCCGGTTGCCCTTCTTCTCCAAGGCGATACCCAGGTTGAAATGCATCTGACCATTATTGGGGGTCAAGCGGACCGCTTCGCGAAACTCCGCGGCGGCGCCATCCACGTCTCCCTTGTCAAGGAGCGCACTGCCAAGATTGCTGTGCACCGTACCGTTGCGGGGGTTCAAACGCAGTGCTGCACGGTATTCCACAATTGCCCCGTCCCGGTCGCCCATTTGCGCCATGGCAATGCCGAGACTCGCGTGCGCCCACTCATCATCGGGTTTCGCGCGCAGGGCGATACGTTCCTCGGCGGCCGCCCCGTCCCAGTCACCCTTTTTCAGGAGTACCGTGCCGAGGTTAACGTGCACCGATTCGTCACTTTGGGGGTTCAAGCGCAGCGTCTCCCGGAATTCCGCGGCTGCACCATCCCAATCGGCTTTTTCCTGGAGCGTGCTGGCCAGGTTGCTGTGCGCAAGGTCGCTCGTGGGGTTCACGCGCACGGCCTCCCGGAATTCACGGGCCGCACCATCAAAGTCGCGCTTGTCCTGGAGTTCGATGCCGAGATTGTAGTGCGCATTGTAATTATCGGGATTCAAGCGCAGCGCCTCTCGATACTCAGCGATCTCTCCCTCCCGGTCGCCCTTGGCTGCCAGCAACGTGCCGAGATTGTTGTGCGCCATGTCATCGCTGGGGTTCAGGCGCAGTGCTTCTCGGATCTCGGCCATCGCGCCGTCCACGTCTCCCTTCTTTTGGAGCAAATTGCCAACGCTGAAATGTCCCAAGCTGTTCCCGGGATCAAGGCGGACGGCTTCGCGCGCTTCCGCCAGCGCTTCGTCTGTTTTCGCCAGCGCCTTCAGGGCACGGGAGAGTCCGATGTGCAGGTCGGCGTTCTGCGGGTCCAACCGCACTGCCGCCCGGTACTCTACCTCGGCATCACCGTATCTTTTCTTCTGGAGGAATTCCGCTCCGTGCGCCACGTGTTCCCGAACCTCGTTTCGTGGCGCCTCCTCTGCCAGGTCAACGGTAGCGGGTTTCGTTACTCGGGCATTTTCGATTGCCGTGATGAGCTCATCGTCACCTCCGGCCAAACTCACTTCGAGGAAGAAATCGCCCTTCTTTGCGTCGAAGTCGATGCCGCGCTCGTTTACCAGCATCGCGACGCGATGTGCTGGCACTTCGCCGGCCAGCAAGGCGAGAATTTGAAGCTGGCGTAGCGGGCTCTTGGAACTCGCCGACCCTTGCGGCTGGGCGGCGCGGAGCGCCTTTAGAAATACCTCGCTTGCTCCTGCGGCCCTAAGGCTCTGGAGAAAATCCTTCGCTGGAGCAAAATCAATTCCCCGCTGTTCAATCAGCTTTGCACCCGAGTCGTCTCCCAATCCGGCGCGCACCATGTTGCTGACCTGCTCCTGCGTAAAAGCCTTCTGCTGCGCCCAAATCGGAAGGGCCAAGGCCAGCCCCATCGCCAGTACGAGTAAAGTTAGGATCTTTCGGAACATTATTGCGGCCTCCAAGGATTACTACGAACAAAAAAAAGAAGACGGATTCTACAGCTTGTGAGGGAAATTGTCAGTGATTTGAATTATGACACAAGGGTGCCGGCCTCCGCTGCCCAACACCAATTTCCCGTGAGCGCATCCATCCCGATTGGCATAGAATCTGGCGAGCACCACGGGTGTATGGCGCTGGCGAAAATTGACTGAACCGTGGTGGTCGTCATTGAAGTTACTGACAGCTAACGATTGATAATTGAGAACTTCCTCTCTGTGGAGTCGTCGGAATTTGGGAGGTCACCATGTGTCACCGCAATCCTAAACGTCTTGAGTTTCTGGTGTTAGGTCTGATGGCTGTGGCCGGGGCCTGCCTCTGTCAAATTGGATGGGGTGGGCCCACACTGCGGCTCGCGTTGTCTCCCGGGGGGGTGAAAGTTGCAGCGCTTCAGGACAGCTTTCGCGTTCCCCCTGATGATTCGAAGATCATGGTTCGCTGGTGGTGGTTTGGTCCAGCGGTGACCACGGATGAGCTCGACCGGGAAATGCGCGCCATGAAGGACGCCGGCATTGGCGGGTTCGAAGTCGCTACGGTATATCCCCTCACGCTTGACGATCCCAGTAAAGGCTTAGTGAATCTTCGCTACCTCTCTCCGGAACATCTTGCGGCAGTCAGTTTTACGGCTCGGAGGGCGCACGAACTTGGCTTGCGTATGGACATGACCATGGGCAGCGGTTGGCCGTTTGGCGGACCGCACATCACTTCGCGGCTCGCCGCCGGAAAGTTAGTTTGCTTTCGCTCGCCCGTCAAGGAAAGCGACCGTGCGCGGGTGGCAACCCACATGGGCGGGGGTGGACAACAGTATCCCTTTGAATTCGTGGCCGCTGGCGATCCGAACCACTTTGACGCAAGCTCCGCGGTTCAGTTCACTTGGGATGGGAGTGGACCCTTTAAGCTCCCGGCGTCTCCTGAGGGTAAGCTGGTCCTCCTCCGTTTTTGGGGGGGATCGACCGGCCAGCACGTGAAGCGCCCCGCCGTGGGCGCGGAAGGATTGGTGCTCGACCATTACAACCGCCTAGCTCTCGATAAACACCTGGAGGCTGTGGGCGCGCCTCTCGCAACAGCGGGTGGCGGAAATATTCGCGCCATGTTCTGCGATAGCCTGGAAGTATTCGGGGCCGACTGGACGTCGGATTTTCTGAAAGAATTCCAGCGGCGACGCGGATATGATTTGACGTCGTATTTACCCGCGCTGGTGGCCGACGCCGGAGCGGAAACGGCGGCGATAAAGCATGACTGGGGCCAGACGCTTAGCGAGCTGTTTAACGAGAATTTCCTCGAGCCCTATCAGGCGTGGTGTCATCAGCATCACGTGCTGGCCAGAGTGCAAGCGTATGGGACGCCGCCCGCGCAGCTCTCCAGCTACCGGTACGTTGACCTTCCGGAGGGCGAGCAGGGGGATGAAGCGGGTCACTGGAACCACTTCACGGCTTCGCGCTGGGCTTCTTCCGCGGGACATCACTATGGAGTGCCGGTGATTTCCGCCGAGGCTTTTACCTGGATTCACTCGCTGCCGTTTCGTGCCACGCCGCTTGATTTCAAGGCGTTCGCCGACGAGTACTTTCTGGAAGGAATCAATCAACTGATTGGCCACGGGTGGCCGTATTCTCCGCAAGGAGTGCCGGAACCGGGCTGGCATATGTACGCGGCAGGGGCGCTGAACCCGCATAACCCCTGGTGGTTCGCCATGCCGGACCTGGCGCTCTACTTGCAGCGTGCCAGCTTTATGCTGCGACAGGGCAGGCCCGCCAATGACATTGCGGTTTACCTGCCCACGCACGATGCCTGGGCGAGAATGACCCCCGGCCACGTGAACCTGTGGGAGGCGATTTGGCGCCAACTCGGTCCGGACATCGTGCCCAGCCTACTGGAAGCTGGTTACAACCTGGATTTTGTTGACGATGAAATCCTGGCGCAGAAAGGGCAGATCGAAAACGGCAAGCTGGTCATTGCCAATCAGGAATTCTCCATCGTGATTCTGCCGGGAATCGAGCGCATTCCACCTTCGACGCTCGCCAAGCTGGGTGAATTTGCTCAAAGCGGCGGAACACTGATCGCTACGCGGCGTCTGCCTTCTCTTGCACCGGGTTTTTTGCATCAGGATTCAGTTAGGGCGGAAGTGGCGCGGCGGGTGGAACAGATCTTCAAGAAACCATCGGCGCCCGGGCACTTTGTTCCCGAGGAGAACAAGCCACTCGAAGATGAGTTGGCCCGCCTCTACCCGCCTGATGTTGCCTTTTTCACTCGTACGCGAGATGTTGGTTTTATTCACCGCCATACGGACACAGGGGAAATCTATTTCATCGCCAACACCTCCAACCGGCGCTATGAAGGCACAGCCAGATTTCGCGTGAAAGGTAAGAACCCGGAATGGTGGGACCTCTTCACGGGTGAAGCGGCCACTGCCCAAGTGTTGCACCATATGGGAGACGACGGCACCATCATTCCACTGGACCTGGAGCCTTATGGCTCGCGGTTGCTGGTTTTTACGGAACGTGAAAGGCCGAGGGAAATGGTTCCCACCGGGTTTCATAGGCTCCTGGAACCACTCGACATGAGTCACGATTGGGATGTTACGTTCGAAAGTACGGGCAAGAAAATGGTCATGGATTCCTTGCAGTCTTGGAGTGAAATCGCAGGGTTGCGGAACTTCTCCGGTCTCGCAACGTACCAAAGGAAAATACTCGTTCCTGGCGATTTTCTCCGCAAAGGGAACCAGGTGAATCTAAGTCTCGGTGAGCCGACGCCTATTCCGATCCAGAAAGAAGCCCACTTCCAGGCGTGGCTTGATGGGCCGGTGCGAGAAGCAGCAGAAATCTATGTGAACGGCCGGCGCGCGGGCACCATCTGGCATCCGCCCTATGAACTGGACGTTACTCGTTTTCTACACGCTGGCGAAAACGAACTGCGAATTGTGGTTGGCAATACCGCTGTGAACGAAATGGTCGGCAACCCCTTGCCGAATCGGGCGGCGCTTACCGCGCGCTATGGCGAGCGATTCCAGGATCAAGGGAATAAGCTCGTGAAGCCGCTTCCGTCGGGGCTGACGGGTCCCATTCGCCTGATCGCGCGCGGCCATGCGGACTGATACGAAGCACTGAAAGAATATAATTTTCACCGCCGAGGCGCCGAGACGTTGAGAAATACCTCTTTGCTATTAGACCTCTGCGCCTCTGCGGTGCGGGATTTTTCGCGGCGGAGCATCTGAATCTCATATAATGATTGCTGGTCGGGCAAAAACCTACACTCACAAGGCTTCAATCACTCTCGAATGGGACAACGAACCGATTCGCGATCCACGCCGACTTCAACCGGGCCTGAGAGGTTCCCCTTAACCGCCGAAAAGCTGTCCGCGCCCGCGCACGAGAATCGCGCATTGGGTTCGCCGCGCAACACGGTGATTTTGATCGTACCCCTCCTCCTGGTTTTGATCACTTTTCTCTTTTGGTATCAAACTTGGTTTGGGCGGGAGCTCTCCGACCGCGAGATGGCGCAGGTTCTGGCGGACACTTCCATGCCGCACAAAACGCAGCATGCACTGGCGCAACTTTCCGACCGCATCGCGCGGGGCGACCCGACCGTGAAGCGCTGGTATCCGCAATTGCTGGCCCTAGCGCAAAACCCTGAATCGCAACTGCGCCTGGAAGCTGCCTGGGCGATGGGGCAGGATAACCACTCCGAGGAGTTTCACCAGGCATTGCGCAAGCTGGTGGACGATCCCGTGCCGCTGGTGCGCTCAAATGCCGCGTTGGCTCTGGTGCGATTTGGCGATGGGGTTGGGGATGCGCAGTTGCGGTCCATGCTGCAACCCTTCACAATCGCGGCCCCGAACGCAGGCATAATAAAGTTTCGAATGAAGGAGCAAGACGACGTTCGCAATGGCAGCATCATTGCCCGCATCCGCCCGGGGGAGAACGAACCGCAGCGGGATGTGGTATCTCCTGTGGGTGGAACCATCGCGAAGTTGCTCACCGGGGATGGCGCGATCGTGGCCTTGGGCGATGGGCTGGCAGTCATTGATCCGGATGAAGGGCAGGTTGTGGAATCGCTGCGCGCGCTCTACCTGGTAGGCCAACCGCAGGACCTCGATGACGTGGAGCGCTTCGTCCGCGGAGTCCCCCACATGTCGGAACGAGTGCGCCAGCAAGCGGAATCCACCGCGCGCTCCATTCGGGAGCGCGCAGCAAAAGGGAAAAGCTGAGTGGCGTGCCGGGGTTAGACCGTATACTTGATTCCGAGCATGGACTCGACTTCTTCCGTCGGCACCATCTCGATGGCATCCCACGGGCAGCCATCAAGAAAGCTGCCGTCAGGGCCTTTGCTGGTACACTTCTTGCAGCCAATGCAGAGCGCCGGGTCGACCTCAATCCGGCCGAAAGGCGGATGGTCCTCATCGGGGACCCAGTACATGCAGTCGGCGACAGGGCAATACGGAACACAGGCGGGGGAGCCAGAACATCCCGTGCAGCACTCCGTGATGACAGCGAGTTCCTTGGGGCGCTTCTTGCGTGGGGTTTCAATGCCGATGGATTTGGGCTCGCTCTTGACGACTTCCCCAACGGGAATGTAATACTCAGCCAAGTTGGTCCTCCTCGCCCTGAATGTAAGCACATTCTCCCAAAACGGGGCGGGGACGTCAACTGGCGAATGGGTTAGCAGAATTGGTTCATGTGGACATCGGATCATCGGGTCATTTGGCAATTTAGCAATGGCGTGACCGGGCGATACAACCGAAACTCGAAAATCGAAGCTCGAAAATGCATCTTGTGAACGGGTGGCCGAGTTTCGAATTTCGAGTTTCGGCTTTCAATGAATCGATGGCCAGATGAACCGATCACACAATTTCCGGAGGTGCCATGGTAGCCTGGACGTTGGTCTTTCACATTATTGGATTGGTTTTCTGGGTGGGAAGTCTTCTGGTGGTCACTCATGTCCTGGCGATGCACGCGGAGGAAACTTCTCCGGAAGCTCGAGCCACCCTGGGGCACTTGGAATCAAAACTCCTGAAGGGGTTGACGCACCCGGGAGCCGCCATCATGGTGATAACCGGCTTTATCCTGGTGTCGCAAGACCCCACCTATCTCCGCGAACACTGGCTGCATGCAAAGCTTCTTCTCGTGGTCGTTCTCGTGGTGCTGGACCTGCGGGTCACGTTTAGGGCGAGAGCGTTTCAGGAGGGGAGCATCAAGTTAAGTCGTGGCGAATGTATGGGATTGCACGGGGCTATCGCCTTGGTATTCACCGCAATTGTGATTTTGGTTTTAGTCAAACCCTTCGGTCCGCCCCGGCACCATGCGCGGCTAGGAGGAACCGGCGACGCGGCGCCAAGATCATGTTTGCGCCAGCCCGAAGTATCCACCGGAAGAGCATTGGTGTAGGTGCAAGCGCCGGGTTGAAATGCTGAAAACTTGCAACATCCAATAAGAAGGTTTATTTAATAAGCTGGCTTTGGTTTTCAAGGCGAGGAGGAACGTTTGGCGAAAATCACCATCAACAATAACGGTTCGATCAGGGTGGAAGGCGAATTTACCATCTGTGACGCGAGTGGGAGTGTCTTTGACCTGTCAGGCCGGACCACGATCGGCCTTTGCCGCTGCGGGCATTCGGAGAACAAGCCTTTTTGCGACGGCGCCCACCGAAAGGCCAGTTTCCAATCCGAGGTGGTGGCGAGGACGCTGCCGCCCCCTGTTCCCAAGCCTTCATGATGGGCTGGCTCCGAGGTAAAGCATAGGCTTGCAATTGCGCAATGAGAGTCTTGCCTGGTTCCTTCCCCAAGCTGCGGGTCACCGGGGAAGGGTCGTATTGTTTCGCGGAGAAGCCGGAGTCCGCGTTGCAAGGTCGAGTGTGCAGCCTCTGCCAACTTCAAGTGCTGTAATGGTTTAGTCAACTCTGCCAGAAGCTGGAACCGACCCCCATTCCGTTGACTTGGATGGGGACGTATGTTACGTTTAGCGGATTGTTCACACCATCGAGGGGTAATCGGGGCGTATAGATGGCTTTTCACAAGGCCAAAGCGCTGCAAGAGGCTGAGAAGGCTGTAAGCCAAGGAAAGACGGCTCAAGCAATCAGGCAATATCAAGAAATCCTTGATAATGACCCCTCCGACGTGTCTCTGCTCAACACGGTGGGCGATCTATACATTCGCGATCGGAACATCACCGAGGGGTTGAGGCAATTCCATAAGCTTGCGGAAGCATACGTTCGCGAAGGGTTCAACGTCAAAGCCATCGCCATTTATAGGAAAATCTCCAAGGTTGATCCCAATTCCGTGGACACGCAGTTGAAGTTGGCAGAACTCTACCAGCTTCAAGGGTTGAGTCGCGAGGCACGGGAACAGTATCTCCAGGCAACAGAGTACTTCAAGAAGCGAAATCAGACCGACCGCGCTTTGGATGTTCTTCGTAAGCTGGTGCAGCTTGACCCGGAGAACATCAACTTTCGCAATCGCTTGGCGGTGGAAAGCGAGCAGTCAGGCAAGCGGGAAGATGCCGCCCGGACCCATCTGGAAGTTGCCGAGATATTACTCCGCCGTGATGACCAGGAGGCGGCTGAAACGGCCTTGAAGAAAGCCGCCGAACTGGACCCGAAGAACTCTAAAATCCAGATTCTGCGTGCTCGTGTTGCCATTGCACGCCAACAACCGGAGGAAGCAGAGAGAATCATTAATTCCTCGCCGGAGTTGCAATCGGACCCCGCGGGCAAGCGGGTATTGCTGGACTCCTATATCGGCTTACGAAGGCTTCATGACGCGGAAAAGCTGGTCCTGGAGGTTTTCCACTCAAATCCCACGGACCTCTCACCGATTTCCACCATCTCTGGGCTCCTGGTGGAAAAAGGTGAAATTGAGGAAGCCTATAAATTGCTTGCCAGCGTTGCGGACGCGCTTATCAATCAGAACAATGCCGGCCCTTTGCTGGAAGCCCTTCGGAGGATTTGGCGCGCTGCTCCCAATCACATTCCCACATTGGAATTGATCCATAAGCTCTGTGAAGGGACCGCGGATGAGCTCACCCTGCCGGAAGTCCTGGAAGCGCTGGGCCACGCCCACGAACAATCCGGCGACCTTGATAAAGCCGAAGCGGCCTATTTAAAGCTGGCTGACCGCGAACCCGAGAATCAGAATTTCCGCGCCTTGCTCAATGGGGTTCAGCAAAAGCTTGGCAGGGAACATAAGCCGGTTGATTTGCCCGCCAGGGAGATGGTGCTTCCGATGGAGGAAGAGGAGCTTCCCCCAGAGCCAGCCAGCGTTGATGCCCCCCAGGAATCCATGGTGAAAGAGGCCTTGGAGAACAGTGACTTGTTCACACGTTACAACCTGACCGAAAAGGCGATCGCCGAGCTGGAAAAGGTGTTGCAGGTCTATCCTGACCAGGTTGACGTGCACCGGCGCATTTTGGAAATTTCGTACAAGGGGTTTCCGGCCCGGGGGGCCGTGGCAGCCTCTCAATTGGCGCGAATATTTGCTGAACATGGCGATGCCGAGACGGCAAGCAAATACCAGGCTATTGCATTAGGAAAAGGCGCGTTGCACGAAATTCCGTTGCCGCTTCTTTCCAGCAAGATAGGTGAAGCTCCCTTGGCGCCTTCACCGCCCGCCAATGAAAGGCCGAACGCGGGATCGACCATGGAGTTTCCGATTCCCGTACTTGCTCCGGAAAAACCCGTTGCAGCGGCACCAGCGCCAACACCGGAACCCATTTTCTCTGACCTCACGCAGCCTCCCGAAACTTTGGGCGAATCTCCGGCTGCAACGCCGCCCCCTGCCCTGTCTGAACAGATGATGGAGTTGGATCTCTCCGAAGACTTTGAGGCTATGGCGTTTGGGTTTGAAGCCCCTGCTCCCGCCATCCCTGAACTGGCTGCCCCACCGCCGGCGGGGATCCCTGCGCCGGCGGAAATCATTTCTCCGATGGAAACTGCAGCTCCCGTAAAGGAGCCCACACCGCCGCCCGTGGCGGCACAGGCGCCATCGCCCGTCGAAACACCTCTTGGGGTTCCTGAACCGCCCCCTGAGCGAGTGGAAGAAGGGATATCGACTGAACTTGATGACAGCAGAATCGAAGTTGAGTTCTACCTCGAGAACGGTTTTATAGATGAGGCCAGGCAAACCGTTGCTGACCTTGAAGCGAAATATCCTGGCAACCCCTTTGTGGCAGAGCTTCGCCAGCTCCTGAATGAGCGATTGACCGGAGCGCCTCCGGCGGCGGAACCACGGGTGGAAATTGTTCCAATGGAAGTTGCTCCAGCGGAAGAATCAGTCGTGGCAAAGCCGACTGCAATCCCTCCAGCGGCAAATGAGTTTGTGCTTGCCGAACCGTTTGAAACTCCCGCGCTGGCCGATAAGTTTGTCATCGCGGCACGGCAGGAGGGCCCCACGGCAGTGGATGAATTTGTGGTCGCGGAACCGCCGCTGAACACCGGGCAACCGTTTGGGCTCATGGCAGTGCAGCCACCAATAGAAGTCGCACCGGCAGAACCAGAGGCGATGCCACCAGCACCCAATCCTGCACCGGTGGTGGAAGAGTCTTCGCACGAGGAATGGGAGCTTCCCACCACCTACGCCGTTACACCCGAGTCCAAACCCGAGATAGACTCTGTGGTGCCACCTCCAGCAACGGAGCAGCAGGCGCCCGCGCCGGAGGCTGTGGTTGCACCCCCGCTTCCGGCCGAGAGTGCGGGCATGGACATGCTGGGCGACCTGGCCGGTGATTTGGCTTCGTCACTCGATGAATTGAAGGGTCCGGGGGATGCTTCTACCGCGCAGACTGTCGGCTTCCCAGCGGCTGCGGCCCCGCCCACCGCTGGTCCCAGTCAGGGCGCAGCACAACTTAGCGGTTTGCTGGCGGAGATGGAAGATCCCGGCAGCGTAGCCGCCGCGGCTGCCAGGGACGATCCCGAAACCCATTATAATTTGGGCGTGGCCTTCCGGGAAATGGGTCTGCTGGATGAAGCCATTGGGGAGTTTCAGAAGGTGGTCAGGGGTGCGGGAAAAGGAAGCTTTCCTACGAACTTCCTTCAAGCGTGCAGCCTTCTGGCAATCTGCTTTATGGAAAAGAAGATGCCCGCGATTGCGGTGCGGTGGTATAAACGCGCGCTGGAAACACCCGGCCTGGAAGAAGAGGCGATGATGGCCCTGCAATATGACTTGGGTCTGGCGTACGAGCAGGCGGGCGATTCCCGCAACGCCCTGGAAAGATTTACCGAAGTTTATAGTCAGAACATCGACTTTCGCGACGTGGCGGAAAAGATTCGCGAGCTCCAGCAGAAGGCCTAAAAGGCCTTGCACCCTCTGCCGCGGGGGTGACCCCTATCGCCTTGCCTGAGGCCGTATTCCCGGATTGGCTCAATTAATGAATCGCCTTCTGACAATCGTGTACATCGTGTTCTGCTTCGAGATAGGCGTGTTTCTATTCGTCTTCCCGTGGATTTCCCTTTGGACCAAGAATTACTTTATTGGTCACTACCCTTTGTTTGCGAGCATTGCGCGCAACTACTTCCTGCGGGGTGCCGTATCCGGCCTCGGGCTGGCTGACGTCTGGCTGGCCTTTTTTGAGGCGTGGCGCTTCCGTCGCGATTTGGGCTTCGTGAGTTCGCAACCCAAGGTAGGCGGGAGGTAGGTGGTAGGTCGTAGGTGGGGGCTATCGCATGCGACCTCAGGTGTTCCCCACCTACAACCTGCCACATGCCTTCTACCATCGACCTTGAAAAGGCCAGATCTCCCGATCTCCCGATGAACTTCCAGCTCTATTACATTACGGACCGCACGCAAATCCCATCTGCCACCGTTGATGCCTGCGTCGCGCGAGCCATCGCTGTGGGCGTGGACTGGGTACAAATTCGTGAGAAGGATTTGCCTGCCCGCAGCCTGCTTGCCCTGACGGAAGACTCGGCGAACCAAGCGCACCAGCAGGGGCACACCCGAATTATGGTGAATGATCGGTTGGATGTCGCGTTGGCAGGCAGGGCTCACGGAGTACACCTGGGCGCACGGTCGATGCCGGTGGACGTGATTCGAAGGCTGGCGCCGCGCGAATTCCTTGTAGGAGTCTCCTGCCACTCGCTTACCGATGCACTGGCGGCGCAAGCGGCGGGTGCGGATTACGTTCTGCTCGGCCCCATTTTTGCAACTCCCTCCAAGCTTCAGTACGGCCCGCCCCTCGGAGTTACCACGCTACGCGAAGTGACTACGCGGGTCTCTGTCCCGGTATTCGCTCTGGGGGGAATTACGCCTGACCGTGTTTCCCTTTGCCGTCAGAACGGTGCGGCCGGAATTGCCGGGATCCGAATCTTCCAAGACTGCGATTCGCTCGAAAATCTGGTTCACGAGTTGCGCGGAAAACCAGAACGGTAATGCCAGCCTTCTGGTCCTGCCCATAGTGGGATATGTTCCGGCAATGTGAGCGTTGATGCTGCGAGGCGACATTTTTACCTACCGCTTTTGCAGCACCCCCTCTTTGGGTGTGGACTTGCTCGCCCTCTAAAATAAGTGGAAGGAGGCGCACATGGGCACCGTTATGGTTGTGTTCATTTTGTCACTTGCTGGGCTTGCCGTGGGGATAACGGCCTTTGCCTCAGTGCGGGGTTTACGCGCGTACTGGATGGCGAGGGGCAAGCGCCTGGTAACCTGTCCGGAAACCCACTGCGCCGCGGCGGTCGAATTGGACGCCAAAGGGGCCGCCCTAAAGGCCTTTCGGGGCGGCAATTATCTTTGCCTTCAGGATTGTTCGCGCTGGCCGGAGAGGGAAGACTGCGCCCAGGATTGCTTGGGTCAGGCGGAGTCCCCGGGTTGCCTGGTTCGCAACGTCGTGGAGGCCTGGTATAAGGGCAAGGTCTGCGTCTATTGCCACAAGCCGGTGGACGATGTCGCGGATTGGACCGGCCACATGCCTGCTTTGCGGGGGCCGGATTCCAAGACCGTCAGTTGGGATGAAGTGGCGCCCGAAGCGTTGCCGGACGTCTTTACCACCCACCAACCGGTCTGCTGGTCGTGCCACATCGCGGAAACGTTTCGCCGCGAGCATCCCGATCTCGTCACCGACCGTCCGGCGCGCTGGTAGTTTCAAGGCTAACAGTAAGTGACAAGTGACGAGCAGGACACCAGCTTGCATACGCAGCCCGATTCAATGCGGCGGTGTCGGGCCGACCTTGAGGTCGGCACCAAAATGAACGCCCCTCCTGATTCAGGAGGGGTGTCCGTCAGCCGACGGACGGGGTGGTTACCCGCAGTGGATCGTCTTTCCGCAGGCTATGAAGCCCCACGCTACGACGGCTTCCTGGCCGGGCAAATCCGGGGCATCCTTCAGATCACTTCCCAGCCTCTGGACGCGCCTGCAATTGCTTCTCGATCTCATCCGCCTGTGCCGCCGCTGCTTGTTCCCCCGGATTACTTGCCAGTTCCACCTTGAATTCCTGTAGAGCGCCAGGCAGATCCCCGAGGGTTTTCAGCATGACTCCCAAAGCAAAGTGATACGCAAACCCATTGGGGCGAATCGCAATCGCCTGCCGCACAGGATCAATGGCTTCTGCCGTGCGGCCGGATTTGAAGCGCGCCATGCCCAGGTAAAAATACTGGTCCGGCTTGTTGGGATTAATGCGCATCGACTGCAGAAAGTACCTTTCCGCTTCCGGCATGTTTCCCATTTTGTAGTAAGTGAAGCCCAGGTCGTAAATCGCGGTCCAGTTGTTCGGGTTGTGGTTCACCACATCGGTGAATCTCTCCAGCGCGGGACCGTACATGCCGCCCTCCGCGAGGACGGTCGCGTAATTGCACTCGGCGTCGGGATTGTGTGGAGCCTTGGTGAGGTTGTAGGCGTAAAACGTCAGGTTGTCTCGGAAGTAGGAGCTTTCAGTGACGGTTCCGTAACTCAGCGCCGTAGCGAGGCACAATCCAGCGACGAACAGCGAGTTGGGGATGCCCAACCTTCGCGGCGGTCCCCAGCACACTTTATTCAGAAGCATGGCGATGAGGACGGCAAAGCCCACCGAGGGAAGGTACAGATACCGGTCATGGGCAAAATCGTTGGCAACAAAAACGCGCAGATTCAGTAAAGGAATTAGCGGCAGTACCAGCCAGACGGCGAAGAACGCAACTTTTCTTGAAGTACGGGCGCATGCCAACAGCGCGAGCCCCACGAAGACGTCGAAAATGGCGGGAAGAAGAAAGCTTCTGACAGTCGGATGAGTTACCGCGGGGAAATCATAAAAGGTACTGAGGCCGGCCGGCCAAATCATGTGGCAAACCCAGAACCCTATTAGTGACGGCCAGGTATAGACCAGTTGCGCCGTGCTGAGCGGCGTTATTGCGTGACTAAAGCCCTTCAGAGCGTGGATACGCGCGGGAACATAGATGACAATGATGACGATGTAGGGCCAGATTTTGCCGAAAGCTTCCCCGCCCCACTGGGTAAGCCTCCGCACGCCGGTGCGTTGCTCCCATTCCTTCCGAAAAATCCATTCGTAGAAAAGCAGAAGGCCGGGAAGTATCAGTGCAGTCTCTTTCTCCAGTATGGCGAGAGCAAACAGGATAAGGGATATAGCTCTCCACTTCAGCACATGCGCCCGCTCATCGCGCGACTGCATATATGCGAGGAAGGAAGCAATCAGCAGGATTCCCAACAGCGGCTCAGTGACCCCGGAAATCCAGGCGACGGCCTCAATGTGGGCGGGATGGAGCCCGAAAATCAGTGCTGCCAAAAGCGCCACGTCGCGCCCAATGCCCAGCCGCAACGCCAGGAGGTATACAAGAAGTGTGGCAAGAGCGTGAGCCAGGATCGTGGTGAGATGCCAGCCCCAGGCCTGACTTCCAAACACCGCGTCATTGATTCGCAGCCACAACAGGAAGAGAGGGCGGTAATAGTTTCCCAACTCCTCCGGCATAACCGCTGCCCATACGTGCGCGGTAAAATAGGTGGGCGCCAAATGCCAGGAGTGAACCGCGGGGTTCTCCACAATCTGGCCACGGTCGTCATGTACAAACTGGTAGCGGAGCGTGGGGATGTAAACCGCAAAGGTGAGTGCAAGGACAACAGCAATCCCCCACCATGCAGGAAGCCGGGATGAGGCGGCGAGAGTTCCTTGTTCAAGATCCCTAATCTGTCCGGATGAGAGCGCGTCAGAGTTTGTTTCGTCCACCATTCATTTCGACCTTTGACCGCGAGCAATGTGACCTGCTGCACTTCAGTGTGCTATCACCCATGGTGGCAGGACAAGCGCTTCAGGGAAATTCCCTCAAGTCTTCCCACCCGGACGGTGAAGGCTGCAAATGTACCATTCCCGCCCATCCCGTGTGACCGGAAATATTTCGAATGACCGTCAGGGTCAGGGTATAATAAGTGGTTGCTGCTGGGCCGGCAACCAAACCGTCGGGCATCGCGGAAAAATGAGGCTTGGGTATGGGATTCATTGAGAATCGCTTCGAGCAAAACTTTATTGTTACGTCCGTGGATTACGTTTTCAATTGGGCGCGCAAGTCTTCCATCTGGCCGCTGACGTTCGGCTTGGCGTGCTGCGCGATTGAGATGATTGCCTCCACCACGTCGCGATTTGACATGGCGCGGTTTGGCGCTGAAGTCTTTCGCCCCAGCCCTCGCCAGGCTGACTTGATGATCGTGGCGGGAACCGTGACGTTAAAGATGTCCCCTGCGATCAAACGCATCTGGGAACAGATGCCGGACCCCAAGTGGTGCATCTCCATGGGAGCCTGTTCCAGTGTAGGCGGTCCATTCAACACCTATGCCGTGCTGCAGGGTGTGGATAAGATCGTGCCGGTTGACGTCTACGTGGTTGGCTGCCCTCCGCGCCCGGAAAACCTTTTCTATGCCCTGTTGAAGCTGCAAGAAAAGATCGATGGCATGACATTGGGAAAGCGGCCTACAGACGTTCACCTGGACGAGACCATGATTGAGGATTTCAAAAAGTCTGTCCGCATCGGCAAGGCAGGGACACCGGAATTTGTTCAGATTGGCTAGGCCAACTTCTTTTATCCACAGATTGCACAGATTACGCAGATGGAATAGACGGCGGCAAAAACAGGCCGTGATGACGGACTGCTCTCGTTGAGGCAGCGCGAGTCCGCTGCGTTTGTCGCGCGAGCCGCGCCCTTTCTTTGCTTTTCTCTTCCGCTTTGCTCATCTGTGAAATCTGAGTAATCTGTGGATCGTGATCATATGCCGGGGAGAAATGCATGCCTAACTTTGTGAAGGTTGCAAACACTTCAGACCTGAAGCCGGGATCGGCGATGACGGTTGTCGTTAACGGATTAGACATCGCTCTCTACAACGTCGGTGGGAAGATTTACGCTACCGACAACACCTGCGTCCATCAGGGCGGCCCTCTTGGCGAAGGCATCCTGGATGGAGAAGTTATAAGCTGCCCCTGGCACATGTGGGAATACAACGTTTGCACGGGTGAACACGCCCAGAACAAGTCCATCAAATTGTCGACGTATCCCGTTGAGGTTGAGGGCACCGACATCAAAGTGGGAGTTTGAAAGACCGGGACTCGGGATTCGGGGCACGCGACTCGGTACAGCAATTCATAACTCTCAAGAAGAACGAGGGCTGTCGCGGGTTCGCGAAGGCAGTCACAAATCGCAAATCACAAATCGGCCCGAGCCCCGTGTCCCTAATCCCGAATCCCGAACCCCGAGTCCCGAACTATGCCTGAACTTCCGGAAGTTGAAACTGTCGCCCAGGGACTTCGCCGGCGCGCTCTGGGGCGCCGCATCGTGGCAGTCGAGGTTCACCATGACTCCGTCATCGCGGGCTCGGCGGAGGAGTTCGTTTCCACCCTCACTGGCAGGAAGTTGACCAACGTCTCGCGCAAGGGCAAGGCGATTGCCGTCGAGTTGACCGCGGACGATGGCTCGGAGCCGCGCTTTCTGCTGGTACGCCTCGGAATGACGGGACAGCTCACCGTTACGCCGCACGACGCGCCCATTGAGTCTCACACCCACGTCTTTATGATTCTGGACGATGGCCGCGAAGAATTGCGCTTCCGCGATGCGCGGCGCTTCGGCAGGTTGCGCTCCTTGACATCAGCAGAGTTGGAAAAGGTATTGGGGGCGCTCGGTCCGGATGCGCAACGCGTGACGGAGGCTCAATTCATGGCGTCCATGCGCCACCGCAAAGGCGCCATCAAGAGTTGGCTGATGAATCAGAATCTGGTGGCGGGCCTGGGAAACATTTACGCCGATGAGGCCCTGTTCGAGGCTCGCATCCATCCCCTGTCACAGCCCGGCCGCGTTTCCGCCGATAAGGCTCACGAGCTTTACAAGGCGGTGCGCAAGGTGCTTGACCGCGCCGTGCGGTTGGGAGGAACAACCTTCAGTGATTACATGGACATCGAAGGCCGCCCCGGAGCATTCCTCAGTAAGTTGCGCGTGTACCAGCATACGGGAGAACCGTGTCGACGGTGCGGCCACGCCATCCGACGCATGGTGATTGGGGGCCGCAGCAGCCACTTCTGCGCGCAGTGCCAGCCGCGGCCGCGCGCCACCGCCAAAATGCGTGGTCCCAAGAAACCTGTTCGGAGCGGTGTTCGCGACAGATTGAAAGAAGAATGATGCAAAAGGGCTCCCTCCGAAAATCCCCCGTTTGCCTTGTCGCGGCTGGTTGTTTGGCAATCCTTTTGGCGTGGACGGAAGGAACGCCTCCCCAGTCGGTTGCGACGACGGCGGATCCGTCTGTCAACATTGCCGAGCTCCTTGCGGCTCGCGAACGGGGCCCGACCCCGATGCTCGACGATTTGCGTGAGCTCTGCGACGGCATCGGCGGCCGGCCGACAGGCTCAAAGGCTTGCGATCGCGCCGTGGATTGGGCCGTCGCTCGCTTCCGCGCCGCGGGAGTGGATTCCACCTGGACGGAAACCTACACCATCCCCGGCTCCTGGGTGGGAGGCGCTGACCACGCCGAGTGCGTGGCCCCCGTTCAGTTCCCCATCCGCGTTGCCGCCGGTCCATTTTCCGCTCCCACGCCCGGAGGGCAGGAGCTCGAAGCGCCCTTGGTGAATGCGGGCGACGGGAGCGCGGAATCGTTCGCCCGTCTCGGCGACAAAGCACGCGGCGCCATCGCCCTGGTGCTCTCGCCGGAAATGAAGACCGAGGCCGACCTGTTTGCCGAATACGGGCGCGACGGCGCCATGGTCGAGGCG
>CAYTMD010000018.1:0-28476 GCA_964438685.1 uncultured Acidobacteriota bacterium | reverse complement strand
TACCTTTTCCCCCACCACCGCTCCCATGCTGCCACCCACGAATTGAAATTCCATGGCGCAGATAATGGCGGGTTTGCCTTCAATCAGTCCTTCGCCGGTCAGCGCCGCGTCCTTCATGCCGGTGGCTTTTTCCGCCAGCTTCAGGCGATCGCGGTAGAGTTTGGTGTCTTTGAATTTCAGGGGATCGGTCGACGCCAGTTTCGCGTCATGCTCGGTGTAAAGGCCTTCGTCAAACAACATTTCCAGCCGCGCATGCGAGCCCAGTTTGAAGTGATGACCACATTTGGGGCAGCACTGCAGGTTGCCTTCAAGGTCCTTTTTCCAAAGGATTTGCCGGCACTTGTCACATTTCACCCAAAGGCCTTCAGTTTGGACGCGCTTCTCCTTGGGCGTTTCAATCGGCTGCTTTTCTTTGCGAAACCAAGTCATATTATCGGCTCATTGGCTCATCGGTTCATCGGGCCATCGGGGAAAAGACGAAACTTGAAATTCGAAAATCGAAAATCGGGGCTACGCGCATCCGAGTTTCAATATTCATTCTTCGATGACCCGATGTCCCGATCCTCAATATTCAATTCCTCTTTGCGCAAGGATTCCCTTTTGATAGGGATGCTTTACTTCGCGCATTTCCGTAACCAGGTCGGCCATGTCGACGAGCGTGGGATGCGCGTTGCGTCCGGTCAGAATCACGTGAACCATTTCCGGCTTGCGCCTTAAGGTCTCGGCCACAGGTTCCGGTGCCAGCATCTTGTAGCTGATAGCATAGTTAATTTCGTCAAGAATCACCATGTCGTAGCGCCCGCTCAGTATTTCCTCACTGGCAAATTGCCATGCTACTTCAACCATCCGGACATCTTCCGGGTCAGGCTTTTCCGCACCGACTTTCACGAACCCGCGGCCCATGGGAATGATCTTAAGGCGCTCGTCGCCCAGCATCTTTGCTGTGTCCAGTTCGCCATAATGCCACGAGCCTTTGATAAATTGAACCATTAAGACTTTCAGGCCTTGCCCCACTGCCCGAAACGCCGTCCCCAGGGCGGCGGTGGTCTTTCCCTTGCCGGGGCCCGTATTGACGATAATCAACCCTTTTCGCTCTTCTGGCAAGAGAAGCTCCTATCGGGTGATCCGGTGTTCGGGTGATCGGGTGAACAACAGCCTTTCACGCCATCCATCGTTTATCTTCCCTTTGCCGTCTTCAGCGACGCAGCAAAAATGGAAACGAGTTCATTTGCTTCGGCAATCAATCTGGCGAAATAGGGTGCTCATCTGCTCACCCGATCATCGGCTCACCCGATCCCGTCACCGCGGATACGGATATCCGCGCAGGATCGTAAAGCCGCGATAAATCTGTTCCAGCAAGATAGTCCGCGCCAGGTCTCGCGTCAGTGTCATGCGCGACAGGGCCAGCAGGACGTCGGCCTCTTGTCGAAATGCTGTGGAGAAGCCATCGGGCCCACCGACTAAAAAGGCCACTTCGCGCGAGCCTCGCAGAGCTTCCTGCCCCAGCCACTCCGCAAACTCTTGCGACGTCCGCTCACGGCCGCGCTCATCCAGCAGGACTTTTCTTGCGCCGCGCAGTTTTTCCAGCAGCGCTCGCTCTGAAGAGGTCAACCCTGCCTTGCGGGCATGACTTGCCCCCCTGGCGGCTGGGAGTTCTTCCAGGCTCAAGGGGGTAAAATGCTCGATCCGGCCTGCCAGGTCTTCTTGAATCGCCCGCAGGTGCGAATCCTTCGTCTTGCCTTCCCAGAGAATTCGAATGCGCATGATAAAAATCGGGTGATCCGATGATCGGGTGATCGGACGAACAAGTGAACCCGCGGTGTACGTGTCGTATCTGTCCTGTGAAGCGAATCGTTAAGCCTGATCACATGCAAGGCGAACTTTTTCGTTCAGTCTCAAGCCTCATGAAGATTCTTGGGCCTTCGCTCACATGCGGGAATTGAGTATGGCGTTTGTTTACCCGATCACCCGATCATCGGATCACCAGATCTTAGCTCTCATCCCCTTCATCGACCTTAACCCTTGGCGCGGTCTTCCACAGGCGCTCCAGATCGTAGAACTCCCTCGTGCGCTCGACAAAAATGTGAACGATGAAATTGAGGTAGTCCAACAGTATCCATTCCGCCTGAGAGTAGCCCTCGACGTAGGCAGGCGCGCACCCGGACTTCTTTAAGGCTTCCACGATACCGTCGCAAATTCCCTGGGCGTGGCGGGTGGAGGTGGCGGTGCAGATCACGAAGTTGCTGGTGAATGAAGAGATACCTTCCAGATCCAGGACGAGCAAGTCTAAAGCCTTGCGATCCTGGGCGGCCCGAATCGCTTCTCGTAAATGTCGTATCATTGGTGTAAACGTTTCCCCATCGCGCTGGGGCCGAATAACCCTTCCTTCAAAATGTATTCTTCCACAAGCTTGGGAACAAGGCCAGTGACAGGTTTGCGAGCCCGGACCGCTTGCCGGATGTCGCGGGAGGCGATGGGAGCTTCCACCCCGGGCAGGAGATGAATCGCGCCATGGCGTAAGCGAATCGTCTCCGCTCGCTGTGCCAGGCGCCTTGCCGGCAGCAAATCTGGCGGTGCTACCTGGCGGATGGCATCGGGGTCGAACCCGGGGCGCGACACCACAATGAATTCCACTGCATCGAGCAAGCGCCGGAATTCCCGCCAATGCGGCAGATCCAGGAAGGCGTCGGCCCCGACGAGAAAGAAAAGCCGATCGTGCTGTCGGAGCTTTCGCCGTACCGCCCGCACCGTATCGATGGAGTAGCGTGGCGATCCATCCACCGTGGGCGCCTCAATAGTACAAGGGATAAAAGTTGGAATGTTGGCGCAGGCCAGCGTCACCATGGCGTAGCGCTGAGCGAAGTCGGTTAGGTGGTCATGTATCTTGTGAGGAGGGTTGCCGGTGGGAATGAAGAGTATTCGATCCAAGTGAAAGCGGCGCTGCGCAGCCTGCGCCGCTTTCATATGTCCGGCATGAATGGGGTCAAAGGTCCCGCCAAAAATTGCAATGTTCATGAGGGTCAGGTAATCAGGTAATCGGGCGACCCGGTGATCGGGTGAACAATCAACTGAATACGAAAATCGAAATTCGAAACCCGAATATCGGTCGGACTTAGCCCCGAGTTTCGAATTTCGAGTTTCGATATTCGTCCTCTGTTGTTCATCGGATTACCCGATCACCGGATCTCCTGATTTCGGAATCTGCTCCAACTTGGCCCAAATGGCTTCCTTTAATTCTTCCAAACCTTGCCGGGTCACCGAGGAAATTTCGAGTAAAGGGAGCCCGCGTTCGGTGCAGAATTCGCGGACGCGCGCCAGACGATCACTCTCGCCGGCGGCGTCGATACGCGAAGCGACCAGCAGCATGGGCTTGGCGGCCACCACAGGGCTAAAACTCTTAAGCTCATTCAGAATGACGTCGTAATCCTCCAGCGGGTCGCGGCCGGAAATCTCCGCCACATCAATCAGATGGAGCAGCAAGCGAGTGCGCTCCACATGACGCAGGAAGCGAATGCCAAGGCCCTTGCCCTCGTGCGCCCCGGCGATGAGACCCGGAATGTCGGCCATGACGAACGATCGTTCCCGGTCAAGTCCCACCACTCCCAGGCTGGGTGCCAGGGTCGTGAAAGGATAATCCGCAATGCGCGGACGTGCGGCGCTGAGCACTGAAATCAAGGTGGACTTGCCCACGTTGGGAAAGCCGACCAACCCGACGTCGGCAAGCAATTTCAACTCCAGCCGCAAATCAAGAGCCATGCCCGGCGTGCCCGGTTCGGCTCTGCGCGGCGCCTGGTGAACAGAGGTGGCGAAGCGCGCATTACCACGGCCACCCCGTCCGCCCTTGGCGGCGATGACCTGCTGGCCCGGCGTATCAAAATCCCAAAGCTTCTCTCCGGTGGTCAAATCGAAAACCACCGTGCCAACGGGGAGCGTCACGGTGTTATCCGCGCCGTCCTTCCCGTGGCAGTTTGAACCTTCGCCATGGCCCCCACGCGCGGCGCGATACAAGGGGTTATAGCGAAACTTCAGCAGGGTGTTCATGTGGGGGTCGCTTAACAGGATGATGTCGCCCCCACGTCCGCCATCCCCGCCGCTAGGGCCCCCGCGCGGGACAAACTTCTCCCGGCGAAACGCCACGCAGCCGTTTCCCCCTGCACCAGCGGCAACGTGAATTTTGGCTTCGTCAATGAACATGTCAATTATCGGGAGAGCGGATGATCGGGAGATCAGGTGATCGGGTGGAAGATCGGATGATCAGACCGGGGGATCAGATGATCGAGTAATCTGGTGAGCAAAAGGCCGACTGGACCTGCTGTGTGCTTCGTTCACCCGATGACCGGATCATCCGATCTCCCGATCTTTAATTCGTTGATGGGACCAGGATGCTGACGTACCGGCCCAAGCGGCCTTTGTCCTCAAAGCGAACGACACCGGAAACCTTGGCGAAAAGCGTATCATCAGAGCCGAGACCGACATTGTCACCGGGCTTCAAGCGCGTACCGCGCTGGCGTACTAGAATTGACCCGCCTGATACCAACTGGCCGTCAAAACGCTTCACGCCCAACCGCTGAGCGTTGGAGTCGCGACCGTTGCGGGATGTTCCTTGACCCTTCTTGTGTGCCATATCTAAATTTCCTTTTTGAGCAAGCGCGTGGCTATGCGGTGACGATGTCCTGGATTAGAACCTGGCTGAAATTCTGGCGATGACCAATTGTGCGCCGATACTGCTTCTTGCGCTTGTATTTCAACACGCGCACCTTGGCGCCTCGGTCATTGAGCAGAATCTTCCCCGTAACCTTGGCGTTTTCAACCAACGGGGCTCCTACGGTGAGCTTTTCGTTGCGCACAACAAACACGTGGTTGAACTCGACCGTCGAACCAGGACCGCCCGCTACGCGCTCCACGCGAATCACGTCGCCCGGTGAGGCCTTGTATTGTTTTCCGCCCGTCCGAAAGATAGCGTACATAGATTTCTTTTCTCCTGTATCCCGAAAACGACCATTATACGAATCTCTGGGAGAAACTGTCAATCAAATGCAGAGGGTCGTAATGGTATTGTCCGGATTTTGACTAACCGCCTAAAACCACGATATCAGAAATTCTCCGGGTCGAATAGTTTTCAAACACCGCCAACTACTGTATTTCCAATAGCGTAGGGGACATTGGCCAACCACTTGGAGAATCTTTTGCTTGACAATCTACCCTAGGACATGAAATCCCATAAATAGCTGTTGCGCCTTCTCGCCAAGATGCGGATGGCATTTTGTCCGAATTCCTCTGGCAACCGTCTTCCCCTGCTCATTGACTCCATTTTGTCCTTTTCATCCGTTCTTGGGGGGAAACCAGCATTCATGCCGCAAATGTCATTCCGCTGCTTCTGGATGGCACTGCGTTCATCGCTGAGGGGAAGGGACAATTTAGACCAGTTTTCCGACCTGCGCCTCTTGCGATCCAAAACCGGAGGGGTGGCGGATTGGCTACCCAGGCGGTTACGTGTGGAACATTACTCAAGATTCCAGTAGCCAAGTTCAAATCCCATCTCTATACTATGCCGTCGCTGGTTGCGTAGCCCCTCGCAGCGCGCAACAGCCGTTCCGAATGATCATGCCCAAAAAGGACGCAGGCCAGGCCGTCGTGGTAGTGGCACTCGCCCTGGTCGTTATCCTGGCCTTTCTGGGTCTGGGGTTGGACCTCGGATATTTGCGCATGAAGCGGCGGCAGATCCAGAAAGCTGCTGACGCTGCGGCGCTCGCGGGTTCGCTGGAGCTGACCTACTGCGGGGGTACCAGTAACTGTAGTGCTCTTACGACGGCCGCTCAAAACGCCTTGACTGAGAACGGCTTCTCGTCGAGCACCCTCGTCATCAATTGCGGTGCCAGCAGCGACAATCTGGTCATTACGGTCAACAACCCTCCCTGCTACCTGGGCGCGAACGATCCGCACAATGGCGACGCTCGCTATGTGGAAGTGATCGTTTCGCAGGTCGAACCGCTGATGTTCACCAAGGTTTTGGGTATCTCCAACACCACCATGAAGGCGCGCGCCGAGGCCGGGTTGGGGAATTCCTCCAACTGCTTCTATGTGCTTGGCTCTTCGGGTACCGACCTGACCGTTAGCGGAAGCGTCCAGTTGAAAGTTCCCGGGTGTGGTGTGTACGTGAATTCAAGCGCCACCACTGCGCCCAACGCCGCCGTGGAGGTTACGGGAAGCAGTTCCATTACCGCCGCGTCAGTTAACATTGTTGGCCATGCTGCCACCAGTGGAACCTCCACCATTTCTCCCACCCCCACCACGGGTGTTCCTCCCGCCGGCGACCCGCTGGCTTATCTATCAAAACCGGCCTATACGGCCTGTCCGACCGGGGTGGCGCAACTGTCGATTGGCGGCATCACTACCCAGACCCTTACTCCCGGAAATTATTGCGGCGGCATCTCGATCGCCAACAGTGCGGTTGTCACCTTCAGCCCTGGCAACTACGTGGTAGCCAAGGGGATCCAGATTGGTGGCGCTGCGAAGGTCACCTTTGGGGCGGGCACCTACGTTATGGAGGGCGGAGGCTTCTCCGTCGGCAACTCGGGGCAGGCGACGGGTTCGGGGGTTACGGTCTTCCTCACCGGGGATTCAAACTTCAGCTACGGGCCTGCCAATTTTTCGGGAGCAGCCGTGGTCCAATTGATCGCTCCCACCAGTGGATCGTATGCCGGCATCCTATTCTTTCAGGATTCGGCGGCAACGGGGGCAACCAGCCCCACCTCAGGCAACACCAGCAACTTTGGCGGCAGCGCCAGCACCTATTTCCAGGGTGCTCTCTACTTTCCCACCACTGGCATCGTCTATTCCGGCGCCAGCACGGCTCAATACACCATCCTGGTGGCAAATCAAGTCACCGTCAGTAATTCCGCGACAATCAATAATGATTATTCATCCTTGGCCAGCGGAACGCCGATAAAGGGTACGGGAGGCATCTTGGGCGAGTGAGCGTGAATCTTCCAACCGAAACCAATCCGGACAGCTTTTCCCGGTGGGGTTTGCAGAAGGTTCATGCCATTGCCGCGTTGATGAGGGCGGAACGCGCCTCGAGCCTGGTGGAATTCGGCCTGATGCTCCCGTTTCTAACTCTGCTACTGATCGGAGTGATTGATTTCGGCCGCGCCTTCTATGTTGATATTGAGGTTTCCAATGCTGCTTATGCCGGCGCCCTTTACGGTTCACAGAACCACACGGATACGACGGGCATGCAAAACGCCGCCACCGGAGATGCAGTCGACGTTTCCGGCATGACTGCCGCGGCCACGTATGGATGCGAATGTTCTGACGGCACGAACGCGGTGGCAAGTTGTACCAGCCAGCCGGCGTGTGCCGTCAACGTGGTGAACTACGTGCAAGTCACAACCGCGGCCACTTATAGACCGATGTTTCCCTGGCCGGGCATCCCCACTTCACTTTCATTGCAGGGATCGGCGAGGCTCCGCGCCGGCCGGTAGTCCATAGGCGTTAACCTAAGACCGCGACCGTACCAGCCGCGTAGCGGCGTAAGATCGTAGCCCACGGCGTAAGCCGTGGGGCAAGGGAGCACCCCCGCGACGAGCCCCAGCGGGGCGAAAGAAGTAAACCGCAGCACGTAGGGCGAAACCCCGGGATCGTTGCGACAAACGTCCAGGGTCCCTTTCTTTCGCCCCTCTGGGGCTGGCGGTCATCGTTAGCGCTTGCCCCACGGCTTACGCCATGGGCTACGGTCTTCCGGCCCTCCGGGCCTGTGGGGTCCGATAAGCGAAAATCTCATGTCCATTCTCCGCCGGGTTGCAAGAAACCTCCGTGACGAACAGGGCAGCACTTTGCTGGAATACGCCATCGTGCTCCCCGTGTTGTTGGCGTTTTTGTTCGGCATAATGGATTTTTGCCGGTTTCTTTATACGTATCACTTTGTAAGTGAGGTTGCCCGCGAGGGGACCCGGTACGCGATGGTACGAGGGTCGACGTTTGGGTCCACGGCCTGTACCACCCCAGCCATCTTTGCCTGTAATGCCACGGCAGCCAATGTCCAGAGTTACGTGCAGGGCCTGACGCCGCCGGGAATTGCTTCCGGCTCTTTGGCGGTTACTACCACGTGGCCGGGCACCGCGCCCACCGGGGCCGCCACCGCCTGCCCGCCCGGGAACAGCGGTAGGAACCCTGGTTGCCTCGTTCAAGTGCTGGTGAGCTACCCGTACAAGTTCATGCTCCCGTTCTTGCCCAGCTCAGCATCTACCTGGACCGTGTCGAGCACCTCCGTGGTGGTGATTTCGCAGTAAACGTCCCGAGCCCTTATGACCTCTGGCCCACTCCACAATTCTTACTTCCGGGATCTCCTCATCACCAACCAAAACACCGATGGCGGATGGGGCTACCATCCCGCCTCCGCCAGCTCTATCGAGGCCACGGCATGGGCGCTCACTTCGCTCATTTCATCGCGACGAGAGCCGCCCCCGCCGGACGTGTGCGCCCGGGCGGGTGATTGGCTTCTGCTGGCGCAATGTGCCGATGGCTCCTGGCCCGCTTTTCCCGGCCACCCCCAAGGCTGCTGGGCCACTTCCATTGTGGCGAGGGCCTTGTACCTTCAGGGCGGAGCGCAGAAGGCTGTGGAGAGCGGCCTGCATTGGCTCATTAATGCCTGGCCGGCGGAAGGCAATTTCTGGTGGCGTCTGCGCCAATCCATTTTTCCATCTCGCGTAGCTCTGCAAGACAGCTCCCTTCGCGGCTGGAATTGGACGCCGGGCACCGCCAGTTGGGTTGAACCCACCGCGCACGCGCTCATATTTCTGCGCTCTCTGCCCGCGCCCATGCTTTCTCGTCAGGCGGCCAAGCGCCGGGAGTTGGCGGAGCGCATGCTCTTTGACCGCATGTGTCCGGGCGGCGGATGGAACAGCGGCAATCCGCTGATTTATGGAGTGGCCGGGGTGCCGCGGATTGGTCCCACCGCCTGGGCGCTCATGGCGCTAAGGGATTTTTCGGAACGCGCGGAAGTTCAGATGAGCGTTCAGTGGCTTGAAGGTGCTTATGGAGAAATTCACGGCGCCGCATCGTTGGCCTTGGCGAACCTTTCCCTGGCCGCATATGGGCGGCCGGTTCCCCCGCTTGCCCCCGCACTTGGTGAGATGTATTCGCACAACCGCTTCTTTGCCAATGCGCTCACCATCGCGTGGGCAGTTCTCGCCTTGAATGAAGAAATGAGTGGGGTCGCGCCCACTGCCGAAGAGGCCGCAACCCGATGAGCTACGCCCAGCCCAGCCTGATGCCATCTTTCACTCGACCCGAGTCGCGCGTGGCCATCGTCCGTTCCGCCGGCTATGACCGCGACCTGGCTGCATTGCTTTTCGACGCCCTGCGTGAATTTGATCTGCCTGTGACCGGCAAAAAAGTGCTGTTGAAGCCCAACTTCGTCGAGCCCGACCCCGAGGGAATTATCAACACCCATCCTGCCGTGGTGGCAGCCGTGCGCGAAGCATTCCTGCGCCGGGGAGCAGCGTCCGTGCGAGTGGCCGAAGGCCCGGGGCACGAGCGCGATACGGAATCGATTGTGGAAACCATCCGCCTGCGCGAATATCTGGGCCCGCTGCAGGATCTCTTTGTGGATCTGAACCTGGATGAAGTACACGCGGTCGACTTGCGGACCCGCGCCTCCAGGCTGAAGCGCCTCTATTTTCCCCGCACCGTTCTGGAGGCGGATTACATCGTCTCCCTGCCCAAGCTCAAGACGCACCACTGGGCGGGGGTAACGCTTTCACTCAAGAATATGTTTGGCATTGTCCCGGGGTGCTGCTACGGCTGGCCGAAAAACGTTCTGCACTGGGCGGGCATTGCGGGTTCCATCCTCGACATCAATAGCACCGTGCGCCCGGATTTCGCCATTGTGGACGGCATCATCGGCATGGAGGGCAACGGACCCATACAGGGAACTCCCAAGGCCAGCGGCGTGCTGATTCTGGGTAACGACGCCGTGGCCGTCGACGCCACCTGTGCGCGCGTGATGGGCCTGGCCCCGGAGCGCATCGATTATCTGGCCAAAGCCGGCGTGCTGCTTGGACACATCAAGCCGGAGAAGATCCGGCAACTCGGTGAAAGCATCGCGAGCGTCATAACCCCATTTGCAGTTCTGCCCGCTTTCCAAAAGCTGATCGCCGCGGATGGGAGATAGGTGCCTTGTGGGCGAAATTTGGCGGGTATCGGGCCGAATTTGCAACCCCGGCTCCTCGCCAGCCGCGACGTATTTTGGATTTACAGCCCTCGCCCCTTTGGGGGAGAGGGTGGCCCGCAACCGGCGTTTTCATCAGCCGGGGTGGGACGGGTGAGGGGGTCAAAACCCTTGAAGATTGAGCCAGTGATGAGTTCGACTGAACACGCCCGTTCTCTCCACCAGTCTCTATGGAAGAGAGTAATTTCCTTTCCCGCATTACTGGGAGTTTTACTGGCGGGGGGCATGTTTGTGCCGCTGCGCACCTTTTGGGTGGACCCCGATGTTTGGTGGCACATCAAGGTGGGCGCCACAATCCTTTCCACCCACCACTGGCCCACCACGGACCCCTACTCCTTTACCGTCCATGGCACGCATTGGATCGCTTACCAATGGCTGGGTGAGGTGGTCATTGCTATCTTTGCGAACCTCTGGGGACTGCGGGGGCTGTTGGCCCTCGACGTGATCCTGGCGGCGTTCATCCTGTTTGCGCTTTACGCGCTAGTCACCCTGCGCTGCGGAAATTCCAAAGCGGCTTTCGCAGCTTGCACCTTCTTTCTGCCGCTGGTTTACACATCGTTGAGCTTGCGTCCGCAAATGCTCGGGTATCTATTCCTGCTGGTCACGCTGATCATTCTTGAGCGCTTTCGTCAGGGGCATGTGGGTGTGCTATGGCTGCTGCCGCCGCTGTTTCTGGTGTGGGTCAACACGCACGGCATTTTCACCCTGGGACTGTTTGTGCTGGGGGTTTACTGGTCATGCGGACTGGTGGAGATTCACTGGGGCGGATTAGACTCCCGCCGCTGGACCACCCGTGAACGCGTGCGGCTGGAGTTGGTGGGACTACTCATTCTCATCGCTTTGATCATCACGCCATACGGCACCGAGCTTCTGCTTTATCCCCTCGACCTGGCTTATTCCCAGCAGATCATGGTGGCCAACATCATTGAATGGCAGCCCATGATGTTTGACAAGAACGTGGGGAAGATCTTCCTGGTCTTCGTGCTCGCCTTCTTGTTTGCCCAGGTAGCACTGCGGCTCCGGTGGCGGCTGGAGGAATTCGTGCTGCTCCTCGCCGGAATCGCCGGGGCCTGCTTGCACGTGCGCCTGACGTTGATGTTCGTGCCTTTCGCGGCTCCCTTGTTTGGCGTGATCCTGGCCCGTTGGATTGAGCCTTACGAGCCCGCCAAAGACAAGTATGTCTTGAATGCCGCTTTGATGACGCTGGTGGTGGCCGCGGTCATTGGTTTCTTCCCCTCGCGCGCCGATCTGGAAGGCATCATGGAGCGGAAATGGCCGGTGCGAGCAGTGGCTTACCTGCGGCAGCATCCCGCCCCCAAGCCCATGCTCAACAGTTACGAGTACGGCGGCTATTTGATTTGGCAAATGGCGGATGTGAACAAGGTGTTCATTGATGGACGTGCGGATATTTACGTCCGCACCGGTGTGTTCGTCGATTATCTCAACATCGCCCGGCTCGATTTCCCCGCGCCTTTTCTGCTGAATGCGTATAACGTCCAGTCGATTCTGCTCGGTCGCCATGAAACGCTGGTGACGCTGCTGGATGCTTCCCCGGATTGGCAGAAGATTTACAACGATCCGCTTAGCGTGTTGTACGTAAGAAGGCCGCACTCCAGGCTCTTACTGAGAACTGACGACTGACAACTGATTACCGTTTTTTGCGTGCTCTCATGATGATGTGGATTGAATCCGGCTTCGCCGTGGTATTGGTCGTTATGGCGTTTGTGTGTCCACGCCTGGGCGCGGGTTGGTGCCTATCCTTCGAGCGCCGGTTCATTGCGCTGGCCAATCGGCAAAGGCTCTCTTTGATTGTTGTGGCGATGGCGGCGCTCACATTGCGTGCCGCAGCGCTGCCGGTGCTTCCCGAGCCCCAACCTTATGTCAACGATGAGTTCAGTTTTCTGCTCGCCGCGGATACCTTTGCGCATGGCCGCCTCACCAACCCTGCTCATCCCCTTTGGATTCACTTTGAAACTTTTCATGTGATCCAGCAGCCGGTGTATGCCTCGATGTATCCTCCCGCGCAGGGATTGGCACTGGCGTTGGGACAGGTCGCCACCGGGCATCCGTTTGTGGGCGTTTGGCTGAGCGTGGCACTAATGTGCGCCGCCCTCTGCTGGATGTTGCAAGGATGGCTGCCGCCTGCCTGGGCGCTGCTGGGTGGGCTGATTTCCGCCATGCATCTCGGCGTGTTCAGCTATTGGGCTGATAGCTATTGGGGCGGGGCAGTGGCGGCAACCGGCGGCGCATTGGTACTGGGGGCACTCCCGCGCATCAAAAGGTCGCCGTGCGTGTCTGCCGCCCTACTGATGGGTACGGGCATCGCGATCCTGGCCAACAGCCGTCCTTATGAAGGAATGATCTTCTCCCTCCCGGTCGCCGCCGCGTTGCTGGTTTGGATGGTTCGTGGGCCGCGGCCTCCAGTGCGCGTGGTGATGCGACGCTTCCTGGCGCCCATCTGCATCGTGCTCGGCGTAGGGGCGCTGGCGACGTACTATTACTTTTGGCGCGTCACCGGCAGTCCGTTCCGAATGCCCTATCAGGTGGACCGCAGTACCTACGCGGTGGCGCCTTACTTTATGTGGCAACCACCCCGGCCTGAGCCGGTTTATCACCACCCGGCGATGCACGATTTCTATACCCACAATGAACTGGAATACTACCGTCAAACGCGCACGCCTGTTGGCCTGTTGGGTACCATCGCGGCCAAATACGTCAATATCTGGATTTTCTATCTTGGCCCTTTGCTCACACTACCCTTTGTGCTGGTGATTGCCACGCTGCCCCTGGGCTTTTCGTGGCGATCGATTTCCCATGAAACACGCTTTATGCTGGCCGCGGCCGGAACGTATTGTGCGGGGCTCGCCATCGAAGTGTTCTTCTTTGCCCACTATGCCGCGCCTCTAACGTGCGTGATCGTTGCCCTGATGGTGCTGGCACTCCGGCGTCTGCGTCAGTGGCAATGGCGCGGCAAGCCGTCGGGTCGGTTTCTGACTCGAACCTTGCCACTGGGTTGCGCTTTCCTATTAATCGTTCGGGCGGGGGCGGGTCCACTGCATATGCCTATAACTCCTGATTGGCCCCCCACCTGGTATAACGCGCAGGTGGTTAAGACGGACCGCGAAGCGTTGCTGGCCCAATTGCAAGCGCTGCCCCGAAAGCAACTCGTTTTCGTCCGATTCGCTCCCCGCTCCAGGTCGTTATACGACTGGGTCTACAACTCCGCCGATATCGATGGCGCCCATGTGGTTTGGGCCATGGATATGGGCGCGGATCGCAATCAAGAGCTCATTGATTACTATAAAGACCGGCAGGTTTGGCTGGTGGAACCGGACAGGGCTTCCGCGAAATGGGGGCCGTATCCTGGACAACCAAGTCAATAATTGGTCGATCTCCGCCACCCGAAACCGCAGTCTGCGGGCGGCGATCGAACCCATCATTAATAGGGTAGACGTGTCTTCGGGAACGCCCTGGGGTGCCGCGCTAGCTGTGATTTTCTTGTTTAGGAGCTTCCGTTACTTCCGTGTAGTAATCTTCCGACAGTTTCCGCCCCTGGGGGTTCAGCATGCGGAAATGTCCCAGCCCCTTTTTCTGCAGCCAGTACTTCAGCGAGACCCACAGGACTTGCAGCCCATACTTGGCGCTGCGCGATAAATTAAGCGATGACGCCTCGGGAAAATAGCGAGCCGGGCAGGAGATTTCTCCGAGCCGATACCCGAGATAGATAGCCTGTGCCAATACCTCACCATCAAAAATAAAATCATCAGAGTTTTCCTCCAAGGGCAGGCTGCTCAGAACCTCGCGTGAAAAAGCCCGGTAACCGGTGTGGTACTCCGAAATCTTATGGTCGAACAGGATGTTCTGATAAAAGGTCAAAAACCGATTGGAGATGTACTTGTACAGCGGCATACCACCGCGGAGAGCCCCCGAGCCGAGAATCCGCGATCCCAGCACGACGTCATATTCTCCAAAGGCAATCATGCTCGCCATGGCGGTGACCAGCCGGGGTGAATACTGATAATCCGCATGGAGCATCACGATGATGTCGGCGCCCCGGCGCAGGGCCTCGCGATAACAGGTTTTCTGGTTGCGGCCGTAACCGAGGTTTTGATGGTGGACGAAGGTGGTCAGGTGCAGCTCCCGCGCCAATTGGACAGTGGCATCGGAGCTGTGGTCGTCAACCACCAGGACTTCGTCCACAATATCCCGCGGCAACTCCGCGCACGTCTGCCCGATCGTGCGGGCGGCGTTGTACGCAGGCATTACCACAAAAACCTTCTTCCCATTCAGCACGGCGCGTTCTCCAGTCGTCTCAGCAAGTTCTCTCCTTATCCTACGGAACGTGGATTCCATTAGCAATCCCCCGGCACTCGGCTTGAGGGGAGTTACGCGCCCCGACCGGCTTCGATCAGCTCGCATTGATTTGAATGCAGGCGCCAAGTTTACAGCATCCTGTGCCGATGGCGGGCCTTCTCCCTTCTTGCGCGACTAGATTCAAAACGTGCCGTGTTGTTGGTCTGTATTGCAACTTTCTCATTATATTAATCAAAGAGATAATCAGGTTATTTGGCCATGAATTCATCGTAAGGTCGAAAATGCCTGATTTGAGTGTATCCAAAATGGGAAATCGGGAAACTTGCTTCCCGATTAGAATCCGCTGACTCAAGGCTCTCTGGAGCTAACGTCCTTATTTTCAGCACAAACAACCAATTGTTTCAGCGCCGGCGGTTTGGCGATTTGCTTGCCTAGTCTATTGCGATGATAAACATGGCGTGCGCGCCATAACTGAGGAGGTTATGAGTATGAAGAATCTCTTGAAACGGCTTTGGCAGGAAGACGAAGGCCAGGACCTGGTGGAATACGGCCTGCTTATATTCCTGATTGCTCTGGCTGCCATCGCATCCATGAAAAGTTTGGCAACTTCCATCAGCACGGTTTTCAACAGTGCGGCAACAAGTTTGACCAGCACCAGCTAGAGCGCCTTCGCTGAAACTGGGCGGTCGATGGTGATCGCCGCCGACGGCGTTTCGTGCCACAAGCCTGTGCCGGGGTGTCTCCCATGCAGTGCGGTGAACGACCTCTGCGTTGGAGACAGAGCTTGGTTTTGCGTTTGAAGGAATATCTGGTTAGTGCTTGCCAGCTCTATTGTGCTTGCTCTCCCGGAGTGCAACCGACTTGGACTGACAGGTGAGTGCTGGTGCATCCGTGCCCGAAGACGATTTCGAGTGTAGGGGCGATTCCCACCCAATACCCTCGGGGTGGAACGCGTCCCATGTAGCTTCGCGGTCAACCGGAAGAAGGGTGATTTCGAAATGGATAACGGCATGTTGAAGGAATTTGCGATTTCGGCGAGCGCTCTGGGCCTGGCCGGATGGGCGGGTTGGCTCGACTGGCGGATCCGGAAGATTCCCAACGCGTTGACGGTCTCTGCTCTCTTGGCGGGATTAACCCTGAGCGCGGTGCTGTGGAGGTGGCCGGGCTTGAAGTCTTCCCTTGAGGGGGCCGGCATCTGCCTGGGTGTACTGCTGCCTTTCGTGCTGTTGCGGGGGGTGGGTGCGGGGGACTGGAAACTTATGGGAGCGCTAGGCGCGTTTCTGGGACCACAGCGGGTAATTGTTGTGCTTCTGGGTACTGTCCTCATTGCCGGCACAATGTCTGTCGTGGAAGTCATCCGGCAGCGGAAGGTGCTGGAGACCCTCCACAACCTTTGGGTGCTCTTCGTTGCGTCCTCAACTTTTCATGTGAACAGTGCTCGTGCCATCACGCTGGATAATCCGGGATTGTTGAAAATCCCTTTCGGCGTGGCAGTAGCGCTTTCAACAGGTTGTTTTTTCGGCGTGATATCGGCACTTCGGTTTTTCCATCAGTTGGGATGAACGCATGAATCGTGATCGGATGTTGGTCGGATTTATCGGAGCGCTGGTGGTAGCGTTGCTGGCCAGCAGTTACGTTTACCGGCAGCTCCGAACGGCTCAATCGAGCGGCGCAGGGAAAGCTTCGAAGCAGATTCAAGTCGTAATGGCGGCGGGCCCGCTGAAAATGGGCCAAAGCCTGACCGCCGATGATTTGGTGCTCCAGAACTGGCCGGAGGGGTTGCAGCCACAGGGAGCCCTGACGCGGAAGGAAGATGCTGTGGGCCGCGCCGTGGTCGGTCCCTTGGCAAAGTACGAAATAATTTTGGACCAGGAGTTGGCGCCCCGCGACGCGGGATCCGGTCTGCCCGTATCAATCCCCAAAGGCATGCGAGCAGTGTCGGTGGGAGTGGACGACGTAGTTGCGGTGGCGGGCTTTGTGACCCCCGGCACGATCGTTGACGTTTTGGTGACCGGCGTGGGTCCCGGAGGGCCTGTTACCCGCACCATCCTGGAGCACGTTCGGATCCTGGCCGTAGGGCAGCAAGTGCAAACAGATAGTGGAAAACCGCAGACAGCTCCCGTGGTTACGCTGCTGGTCACTCCCCAGGACGGGGAAACCCTGACGCTCGCTGCGGCGGAGGGCAAGATTCATTTGGCTCTGCGCAATACGGTTGATGTGACCGACGTGAATCCTCCTCCGGCCTATGGCTCCACCATGTTTTTGGGTACGGCCCCGGTGGCGGCCGTGGTTCACCGGGTAGTGGCGACCAGGCAGGCTCCCGTGGCAGCGCCTTTCACGGTGCAGGTGATCCGCGGCGACAAGATTGAAACGCAGTCTTTTTCGAGATGATTGAGTAAGTTAGGCGGCTCCATGAAGGTCCAGAACACGCGGTACAAATTGCGGACGTTGGCGGCCATGACGCTGGTTGCCACCCTGCCGGCTTTCATGAACCTGGGCACACGGGAGAGTTGGACGTATGCGGCTCAGGCCAACGCTCCGGTAGTGCCGCAGTTAGCCGCCCTTGCACGCTCGGCAGAAGCGTTGCACCTGTTGGTCGGGCGCTCCCTCGTAATCTCTTCGCCAGCCCGTATTTTACGGATTTCCGTAGCTGATCCCGCCATCGTAGATGCGCTGGTAATGAGTCCCACGCAAATCCTGATCAGCGGCAAGTCACCGGGTGTGGCCTCGTTGGTAATCTGGGATGAGACGGGACATAGCAAGACCTTCGACGCCTATGTCGATATCGACGTGAGGGAAATGACGGAGAAGATCCGCCAGGTCCTGCCCAACGAACCCATTCAGGTGGACGCCCGCGGCGGGGTCATTACGCTTTCCGGCCGGGTTTCCTCGCAGATTGTGGCGGACCATATGGTTGCCATCGCTCAGGCGATGTCGCTTCGTAAGGATAGCGTCGTCCCCCTCTTGCAGATACCATCCCCGAGCGGTGAGGTGTTGCTGGAAGTTAAATTTGCGGACGTCGACCGCTCCATCTTAAGCCAGTTGGGCGCCAATATTCTCAGCACGTCACCCGCGAAAACGGTATTTACCACCACGACCGGGCAGTTCTCACCGCCTTCGATTCAATCGGACCAGTCGATTAGTGGGAATACCACGACGACTTCCACGGCAGCAGTCAGTGCAGCAGGAATTCCATTTACCCTTGGTCAGTTGCTAAACGTTTTTATCTTCCGTCCTGACATCAACCTGGGCGTGGTTATCCAAGCCCTGGAGGAGAAGAATCTTGTCCAGCTTCTCGCTGAGCCCAATGTTCTGGCAGAGACGGGCAAAGAGGCGAGTTTCCTGGCTGGCGGCCAATTTCCGTTTCCTGTGGTGCAAGGATCCACAGGTGGTGTGCCGGTGGTCACCGTGCAGTTTCGGGAATACGGGGTAAAGCTGAGTTTCACCCCGGTCATTACCCCTGAGGGCCTGATCCACTTAAAAGTGGCCCCCGAAGTGAGTTCGCTGGATTATTCCAACGCGCTTACCATTCAGGGATTTACCATACCTTCCCTGGCGACGCGAAGTGTGCAGTCGGAAATGATTTTGAAAGACGGTCAAAGTTTTGTAATCGCGGGTTTGGTGAACAACCAGGTGGTCGAGCAATTGTCGAAAGTTCCGGGTTTGGGAGACCTACCCATTCTGGGGAAATTCTTCAAGAGCCGCTCGATCTCGAAGACCCAGGATGAGTTGTTGATCCTGGTAACACCACACATCGTGCGGTTGGATTCGCAGCCGAAACAGATCCCCTTGCCGCAGTTTCCGGACCCCTTTCTAAAGCCTTTGCCCGCGGCAAAGGGTACTCCCCCAAAGGTCAAATAAAGGAGAGGAGATTCTCCCCGGGCAAAAAGGCAAGGGAGGTTCGAAAGGATCCGCGGCATGTTGACGGTGGGCGTTGTTAGTCTCGACACGAAGAATAGCGCGGCTTTGCTGGCCATGTTGCAGCAAACCGGGTTGGTGCAGCCCATTGCGCAATGGGACCTGATGGCGGGTGAGGGCCCAACCGCCCGTGCCGCTGTGCCCGATGTGGTTTTGGTTGAAATTGGACGGGATTCAAAGTCCCCTCTGGAATTGGCCGCGCGCTTGAACCGGCTCAATCCCGCCGCTTGCATCATCGCCTGTTCGGCGTATCAGGAGCCCAGCCCGGAACTGTTGATGCAGGCAATGCGCAGCGGCGTGCGGGAGTTTCTCTCGCAGCCGATTGACCCCATGGTTGTGCGGGAGATGCTGGAGCGGCTGGTCAATCAACGGGGAATGCCGAACTCCGAAATGGAGAAGCTGCTGATTGTCACGGGGGCGAAAGGCGGAGTGGGGACTACGACCGTTGCGGTGAATCTCGCGGTGCAACTGGCGCGAAGCGCGGGCAAGCGCGTGGTCCTGCTCGACCTGGGACGCCCTCTGGGTCACGCCTCGCTACTGTTGGACCTGGAGGCGCGGTTTTCATTCCGGGCTGCAGTGGAAAGCCTCGACCGGCTGGATAGCCATCTGTTCAGCGGATTGCTGGCTAATCACAAAAGCGGCGTACAACTGCTTGCAGGCGCGTCCCACGCCGATGAATGGGACCGGATTTCCCCACAGGCCCTTGCCCGGATTATCAATGTGGCCCAGAGCAGCTTTGATTTCGTACTGGCGGACGTCGGTCCCAATTGCTCTTCCGAGTGGTCGCCGGTCCTGCGCCTGGCTCGCCAGATCGTCCTGGTGACGGAAACCAATGTGCCTAGCTTGTGGAGCCTGGAACGGCAGATCACTTTGCTGCGCGCCCTGGGCATTGACTCAGCCCGCCTTCGCGTGGCGGTCAATCGCTGGCACAAGGCTGATGAAGGGGCTCTTGAATCTTTCGAGAAGCGGGTAAAGCTTCCTATCTTTGAACGCCTGCCTAACGACTTCAAGGCAGTGAGTCGGGCGGTAAATATGGGGGCGGAACTTTCCCCGGGCCAGAACGTTCAGTTGCTGCAAAAGTTTCGCAGTATGGCGGAGCAGTTTTCCGGGGTACGCCACGAGAGCGAAGCGAAGCGGGGATCCTTTCTCGGGATTTTTTCGAGCAGGAAATAAGAGGAGAAAATGGCTGATATTTGCATCGGTCAACCCGATTTGGGCAAGGTAAAAGCGGCCATTCATCGCCGGCTGATCCAAAGGTTGAATTTGGACCGCGTCTCGCAGTTGAACCGGGACACGGTACGCGCCGAAGTAACGCAGATCGTCGATAATTTGACTTCGGCGGAAAGCACGCCGATGACCCTCCAGGAGCAGGATCGCCTCTCCCAGGAAATTCTCGATGAGGTGTTTGGGTTGGGCCCTCTTGAACCCCTGCTGAAAGACTCCACCATCTCGGACATCCTGGTAAATACCCACAAAGATGTCTATGTGGAGCGCAAGGGTTTGCTGGAGCGGACCAACGTGCAATTCCGTGACGAAGCGCATCTGCTGGCCATCATTGACCGCATTGTTTCCGCCGTGGGACGCCGGATCGATGAATCTTCGCCCATGGTGGACGCGCGCCTTGCCGATGGCTCGCGTGTGAACGCCATCATCCCTCCGCTGGCCATTGACGGAGCTTGCCTTTCCATCCGCCGGTTCGGGCGCGAGCCTCTGAATGTGGATGCCCTGCTGCGCAACCAGACACTGACTTCCGGAATGCTGGCATTGCTGCGGGGATGCGTTTACGCCCGCATGAATACACTGATTTCCGGCGGCACCGGAGCGGGCAAGACCACTCTTTTGAATGTCCTGTCATCTTTTATTTCCAACCGTGAACGCATTATCTCCATCGAGGATGCGGCGGAATTGCAGCTTCACCAGGACCACGTTGTGCGGCTTGAAACCCGCCCTCCCAATGTGGAGGGGAAAGGCGCGGTTCTCCAGCGGCAACTCGTGATCAACTGCCTCCGCATGCGTCCTGACCGGATTATTGTGGGCGAGGTTCGCGGCGAGGAAGCGCTGGATATGCTTCAGGCAATGAACACCGGCCACGACGGATCCTTGGCGACAATCCACGCCAACTCGGCGCGCGACGCCCTGGCACGCCTGGAAACGATGATCGCCATGTCGAATTTGAACTTGCCGGAGGTGGCCACCCGGCGCCAGATTGCCTCCGCCATCGATGTGGTGGTGCAGGTCAGCCGCATGAGCGATGGCACCCGGAAGGTCACGAGCATCTCTGAAATCACCGGAATCGAAGGTGACATCATCAGCATGCAGGAGATTTTCGCGTTCCGAAAAACCGGGCTGGCGGAAAGCGGCGCTGTCCTCGGCGAATTTGTTGCCACGGGCATTCGCCCCCGGCTCTCGGAGCGTCTGGCGGCGTCCGGCGTCAACCTGCCCCCTTCCATGTTTGAATCCACCCGGCTGCATTAAGAGGGAACTGTTCCATGCAGTTGCTATTCGCCACTCTTGTGTTCTTCATCATCGTCCTCATCTTTGGGGCGATCTACGCCTTCGCGGGGCGGGAGATGGATGGGGACATTATCCGGGGCAGGCTGGAGGCCATTGAAAAGGGAACCCCCTTTGTCAAAAATGCGCTGAACCTGGATCTGATCCGCGATGAACTGTTGAGCAGCATTCCCTCATTTAACAAGCTGCTGGTGCGCTGGTCGTGGCCGGGGCGCCTGCGCAAATTAATCGCCCAGGCCGGAATGCAGGTGCGGCCGGGCAAGATTACGCTGATTAGCGCTGTGATTGGGCTGACGACTTTGGAAGTGACGCAGATTCTCTACAGTAACTTCCTGGTGGCGCTTGCGGCGGGCATCCCCGCCGCCTTCCTCCCGCTCGTTTTTGTCGCCATTAAACGGGCGCGGCGAATGGCGGCCTTTGAGAGAGGATTCCCTGACGTTATTGACCTCCTGTCGCGCTCCGTGCGTGCCGGGCACTCCTTCGCCTCCGGATTGGAAATCGTTTCCACGGACTTGCCGGATCCGGTTTCCACAGAGTTCCGAATTACGTTTGACCAGCAGCGATTCGGACTTCCCCTCCGTGACGCCCTCATGAGTCTTTGTGACAGGGTTCCGTCAATGGATGTCCGGCTTTTTGCCATTGCCCTGCTGGTGCAGAAGGAGACGGGCGGGAATTTAGTGGAGATTCTTGACAACCTTGCCCGCGTGATCCGGGAGAGGTTCAGGATCACCGGAGAGGTGAAGATTCGCACTGCCCAGGGCCGCTTTACCGCCGGAATACTGATGGCGTTGCCCATTATTATGATGCTCCTCCTTCATGTGATTGACCCTGAATACGCGAATTTGTTGTTTGTGGACCGCCTGGGCCAATTAATGCTCATCTTAGCGGCCGTCATGCAAACACTAGGAGCGATCATTGTCTGGAGGATTGTCAAAATCAAGGTCTAAGAACTTCGAGGAGAAGTAGCTGTTTTATGCAAGGGTCCATCAGCATCGTTATTTTCGGAGCGATCATCTTTATCGCGATGGCGATAACCTACGCGCTTTCCGGTGGATCGCTGTTGATTGCCGAAAGGCTGGGGCGCCTTTCGCGCCTTTCCGGCCATGACCGGCGGATGAGCCCAAAAGAATCGCGGAAAGCCGTGATCGACAAGATCCTCGTCTGGATCGCCAGAATCCTGCCGTCCCCATCCGGGAGGAATTCGGAAACAGACGCACGTCTGATGCGGGCGGGCTTTCGGCGACCAGAATCCGCGTCGGTTTTGCGCGCCGCCAGGGGCGTTTTGATGCTTGGTCTGGTGAGTCTTGTCCTCTTTACGGGCTTTTACAAAAACAATCCCTTTGTGCTCATTCTCGTGGCCCTGGCGTTGGGATTCATATTGCCGGATATCTGGTTGGGCCGGCAGGTCAAGTCCCGCCAGCAAGTCCTGCGCCTGGCATTGCCGGATGCCCTCGACCTTCTCGTCATCTGCATGGAAGCGGGATTGGGCCTTGATCAAGCACTGTTATACGTCAGCCAGGAATTGAGAATTGCGCACCCGGAACTGTGCGCGGAATTTGATTTTCTCAACGCTGAAACCCACGTGGGCAAGACCCGAATTGAAGCGCTCCGCTCTCTCGCCACGCGCACGGGAGTGGACGACCTCCAGGCGCTGGTAGCCACGCTGGTTCAGACCGACCGGTTCGGTACAAGCGTGGCGCAATCACTGCGAATCCACGCCGATGATCTGCGCACCAAACGACGGCAGCGGGCTGAGGAAATGGCCGCCAAGACCACGGTGAAGATGGTCATCCCTCTGGTCTTCTTTATTTTCCCGGCACTCTTTGTAGTCATTTTAGGTCCGGCAGTCATCACGATGATTCATACGCTGGGGCAACTTCAGCGATGACTTCGCGATCACGAATCGGGCAACGGTTTTTCTTAAGTCGAAGGTAGGAAAGTAATCTTTCAAGGAGGACATTATGGGTACAGCAACCATTCAAATTCTGGCGGGCGTTGGGGTAGTCATCATCCTTGCCATTATTATATGGCGCCGCACGGCCAAGACTTCCAAGTAGGTGGGGAAGTTGATGGGCAATAGAACTCTCGAACATTGAGGCTGATTCGTGGACAAGCCGGCCCCGAATGGGGACAAGTACATTTGTGTTTACAATAAGACCCGCGAGCGGTTTGTAGCCGCACAAGCCAAGGTGGCGGATGGCTACTTCAGCCGGCTCGTGGGCCTGCTGGGGACCACCCGCCGCTGGGCTCGGCCGGGGAACGGCCTGTGGATTGTGCCCTCGCATGGGGTCCATACCATTGGCATGCTCTACGCTTTGGACCTGGTCTTTCTCAATCGCGATCAGGTGGTGGTTCATGTTGAGGAGTATGTTCGGCCCTTCCGGATTTCCAAAGTGACTTTCAAGGCGGAAAGCGTGCTGGAACTTCCAGACCAAACAATCTTCCGGACAGAAACACGCGTTGGAGACCAACTGGAGATTTCCCGGGGCGCTCTCAAGAGCCAGTTTCTTCCACAGGATAGGTCATCTGGCTCAAATCGGTAACGCCCTGTCAGCCCGGATATCTCATCACTCTGGGACACTTTTGGGGGCGCTCGGAAGGGCAGGGCTGAAGCCCTGCCCTTCCATCTATGTGGTGAGAAATCAGGGCAAGGCGAAATCCGGCTCTGGAAGAGGGCTGACCTATTACTCTTCGAATGCATCGGCCAAATGCATTGGTTCGGCCTCTTCTCGAAATGCCTGCCGATTTTCTATCTGTTGGGTTGTCCCGCTAAAACTGTTGCGCGAAGAAATGCGACTGGGAATATGATGGTTGAGGGCTTGTCATAGGGAACTGCAATTCACAGTGGGATACGAGATCCATTGAAGCGCTCGGATGGGAGAATAGTCCATGCAAATGCACGGGAACACCGTTTTCATCACTGGCGGCACATCGGGGATCGGCAAAGCCCTGGCTGAGGCGTTTCATAAGCTTGGGAATCAGGTCATTATCAGTGGCCGGCGGGAGGACCGCCTTAAGGAAGTCTGTTCTGCGAATTCCGGCATGCGCCACTTTGTGCTGGATGTACGGGATCCCGTCGCCGTCCGCACCGTTGCCCGCGATGTTGTTGCGGAATTTCCGTCGCTCAACTGTGTTTTCAATAACGCAGGCGTGCAGCGGCGGCTGGAGTTTACCCCGGGCACGCCACTGGATGAAGCAGGATTGCGCGATGAGGTTGACACCAATTTGGTGGGAGCCATATGCGTGGCTGCCGCGTTCATTCCGCATTTGACCCGGCAATCGAAAGCTGTGCTGTTAAACGTTTCCTCCGGACTGGCGTATGTGCCCATGACGCGCTTTCCGGTCTATTGCGCCACCAAAGCTGCCATTCATTCCTTCACCCTCTCCTTGCGTCATGAGTTGAAGGCCTCGGGACTTAAGGTGATCGAGCTGATTCCGCCCTATGTGGCGACTGAGCTGGGCGGGCTCGGGAAGACCCTTGTGCCAGGCGCCGCACAGCCTATGCCCTTGCCGGCGTTCATTGCAGAAGCTATGCAAGAGCTCGCCACCGATGCCGAAGACATTGCCATCGGGAGAGCCAAAAACCTGGTTGCCGCTACCAGCACGGAAACCTTCAAAGCTGTTTTCACGGGGATGAACCGCTAGGACTACCGCAACCTCGCTACGGTGGCTCCCCAACCCCCTGCCTCGGGAGGCGCGTCGTTAAAGGAGATGACGAAGGGCGTCCGCGCCAGCACCGATCGCACAATCTGCCGTTGCACACCGATACCCCGGCCGTGAATGATGCGCACGGCCTTTAGCCCCAGGCGGTTTGCTTCTTCCAGGTAGGCTTCGACGATATCGGCGACTTCTTTCGGTTGCACGGTGTGCAAGTCGAAGACTTCAGTAATGGGAATTCGGACGGGTTCCTGTTCGGGCTCCATCTTTCCTCGCGTAGTTGGGCTTGATGGATCATGACGCCAACCAAGTGTCCACGCAAGCGGGAGGAATGCTCAAGCTTCCGATAACCAAAAGTCCTCGCGAATTTTGACGCAGGGACTGGAATTGTTGCGGGGCCAAAAGAGTAAAAGTGGATACCCCGCCATAAAGGGTGAATAGGGGACTCAAGGAACGAAAACCGACAATTAGGCTTGCGACAAAATGGCTGAATTCACGCCCCTTGTACAAGGTCTTCTTGTCGCTATCAGCCCGGATTTGAGTTTTGGCCGATACTGCCGAGGAGGACGATTAGCTTATGGCGTGATACCACCGGCGGGAACGGCAGCGCATCCAATTTACGGCATTTCGACCGCCCGGCTCTCAGCATGAAGGTAAAGAATGAGTTTCACGCCGGAGGGGACTTCCACCGTTCCAGGGCCCTCGTGATTGCTGCGTGTGCACGAACCAATCTTGGATGAAGGGGCCAGCCTGCAGCATCCCCATGGCATACTTCTCGGGGGGTGTGGCAGTCCAACTGAAGTATAATAGTGACATATTTGCAGGCTTGATTGATGAAGACTTTTCTTAGCGTCGTTCTGCGGGTCGCTCTCGTCCTTTTTGTGGTGAGCGTGGACGTGTGCGCCTGGGACGGCAGTTCATCCTCTTCGTCAACGTCGTCTTCCCCTTCTCCCAAGCAGTCGGGCGCTCTTTCCCAGGCTGCTGACGAGTTCAAGGTTCTCACGCGTGATTTGGGGATGCGGCCGGAGAGCCCCGCCAACGCGCAGGAGCGTCACGGGTCCAAAATGCGCTGGCACGGGCGGCTTTACGAGAACCTCCGCAATGATGTCCTGGATGCGATTCCGCACGAGGTGATACAGAACGGGGAGAGTGTATCCCCGCTTCGCCGCAATCAGTTTGGATTCAACATTTCCGGCCCCGTGCTGGTTCCCCGCCTCATTACCAATCCCAACAACACTTTCTTTATGCTTTCGTTTGAAGGTGTGCGCGAGCGGATATCCCGGGCCAACCTGATGACGATTCCCACCGCTGCGCAGCGGCTCGGTGACTTTTCGCAGACGGTGGATTCCTCCGGCCGGGTCCTGCCCATTTACGATCCGGCGCAGACTACTCCCAATCCTGCGTATGATCCCACGCAGGCGGTCTCTACCAGTAATCTCCAATATCTGCGGGCGCAATTCCCCGGAAACGTGATCCCCACCAACCGCCTGTCGCAGGTGGCACAGCAGGCGCTCACGTTATATCCTGAACCCAACACGGACATTGGCCCGTTTTTGCAGAACAACTACTTTGTGAACTCGCCCCAAATTGACAACGCTGATGGCATTATTTTCAAAGTGGACCACCCTTTCCGTGAACGGCATCGCCTGACCTCCAGTTCCACCGTTTCGACCGGATTTCTGAGCCCTGCGAAATATTTTCCCAACGAGGCCAGCCCCACTTCGCCGGAGCAACACTTTTCCACCTTGCGCTCCGAGCTGGACTACGTGTTTACCGCCAACAGCAGCACGGTGAACTCCGCCAGTGTGGTGGCGGCCTCTGACGTGGTAACGTCGGGCAGTGGTACGGCCACCGCTTTTCCCAACTATTCCCTTGGCAACTATATTTCCATGGGAACGGCCTATCCCGACTCGCGCAATGCCCGCACGACATGGGAATTTATTGATGCGTGGTCGACGCGCAAAGGGAAGCATTCCCCCCATTTGACGGGCGAAGCCGTTTTCTATCAGGTAAATTCGTTCAATCCCGCCTATCCTTCCGGATATTTTCTGTTCAGTTCTGATATTTCCAGCCTGCCGGGCATTACCAATACAGGGGATCCCTTCGCCGGCTTTCTGCTTGGATTGCCGGCTTCGGCGCAACGGACAATCACCACCGCGCCCTCCTATTTTCGTAATTCTTATCAGGGCCTTACCCTTGATGACCGGTACGCGGCGCGAAAGAACCTGACTCTTACCGTTGCTCTTACTCTTAGCCGCCGGACCCCGCGGACGGAGAAGTACGATCGCCAAAGCACAGTCGATCCTGCTCTGATTGACCCCTCCAACGGTCTTCCCGGAGGACTTGCCTTTGCCGGCTTGGGGGGAATATCCCGCGGCCTGCGCCCGGTGAATTATGATCTCAGCCCGTCATTCAGCATGACCTGGAATCCACGCGGCAACAGCAAAATGGTGGTTCGCGCTTCCTATAGCCGCTCCCATGCCCAGATCCCGATTTACAACGGACAGTGGGCGACGCAAGGGTTCAATGCCACCCAGACGTTTGTTTCCCCCAACACGCAACTCAGTCCGGCGGTGGATCTGACGGCCGGCATCCCGCCCTATGGCATGACCCTGCCAGACCGGAGCCCCTCGGCGGCCGATAACACTTCGGCGGATTATATGAACCTGAACAGGGCGGAGCCTTTATATCAATCCGCGGCGTTTTCCATTGAGCGCGAAGTTCCTTTCGCCATTGCTCTTTCCGCCGGTGCCACTCACAGCGTGGGCCGTGACCTGCTGGTGGGTGACGGCACCGTCAACCCCAATGCCATCACCCCGGATAACATGAGCTACGGGAATAACCTTTACGATTACTCCTTCCGCTCGACGCTCCAGCCCTATCCTCAATATACGGGTTTCGAACTTTATGGGCTTTATCCGGCGGGCCGCTACCAGCGGGATTCCGGCTACCTGCGCGTGGAAAAGCGTGCCTCATTCGGGTTGACGTTCACGGCTTATTATGAGTTTTCCAAACAGATGGATGATTATTCCGGCCCGTACGGGAACCAGGACCTCTTTAATCTGCGCAATGACTGGTCGGTGTCGGCTTACAACACACCTCAATATGTTACGTTGAGCTATGTGTATGAGTTCCCGTTTGGCCCCAACCAGCCGATGCTGGATATTTCCGGAATCGGTGGCGCTCTGGTGCGGGGTTGGTCGCTCAGTGGCAATGCCTATTGGAATGATGGAACGCCTCTCGCGCCTCATCCGGAGTTTAACAACACGGGCGACGTCCTTTCCGCGCTCAACGTGAACGTGACCCCGGGCGTCAGCCCGCGCCTATCCAATCCCGGACCTTCCGAGTGGTACAATCCGGCGGCCTTCGATCAACCCGCGGACTTTACCATGGGGAATGGCTCGCGCACGGTTTCGGGATTGCTGGGGCCTGGTTATAATTCCATGGACGTCAGCCTGGGCAAGCGGCTTCCCATTGGCGGGGAACGGGCATTTGAGTTTAATGCCACGGCCCTCGATGTTTTCAACCATGCGAATTGGAATTACCCGGATATGACCATCGGCCCGGCCAGTGCGCCTAACATCGACGCCGGCAGAATTATTGGCTCCCATGGTGGGCGAGTCATTCAACTTGGACTGAAGTTCAGCTTCTGACTGCCGCCTTAAGCCGCCTAGATGCGGAAGTGCTTCGACTCCCGCTGGCGATCGGGCACTAACCAACTTGTTCCATGCGGAGGCCGATTGGAACCCACATCCCTCGCCCCTTTGGGGGAGAGGGTGGCCCGCAACGGGCGTTTTCATCAGCCGGGGCGGGACGGGTGAGGGGGTCAAAAACTCTGGGGCCTA